>JAOZNZ010000024.1 GCA_029933535.1 bacterium
GAAGCGCCTTTTTTTACAAGAGTTTTACGGTATTCATTTTTTCTGTTTACATGACTGCGCGGATTGAAAACATTTGTAAAAACCATAGAAGGGCCGCAAAAAACATCGTCTTCCAAAATTACTTCATCGTAAATTGATACGTTATTCTGAACTTTTACATTGTTGCCGAGTACAGCTCTTGCACCGACATTTACATTTTGGCCGATTGAACACCGTTCACCGATTTTTGCACCGGGCATGACATGAGAAAAATGCCATATTTTAGTATCTGCACCGATTTCAGCGCCTTCATCTACATAAGATGATTCGTGGACGAAATAGTTGGTCATAAGGTTTATAAGGTTGTAAGGTTGTAAGGTTGTAAAGTCACAAAACCACCCCGCCCTTTGGGCACCCCTCCTCAACAAGGAGGGGAGTTTAAGGTTAAAGGTCATAACACACCCCGTCGCTTCGCGCCACCCCTCTCGAGAGGGGAATTTCAAAGGTCAGAGGTCAAAAAAATATTCAATAATCAACAGTAAAATAAACAATCAAAAAAATAAATATAAAATTCTTAACTTTATCGTTGAATATTTCTTGTTGAATATTGATTATTTAACAACTGCTGTTCTTATATCATGCGCTAATTGAATGGCCGGTCGCGCGTCTTCGATTGTGAATCCATTACCTTCCAGAATTTCTTTATAAACTATTGTGTGTAAGTCGGCAAATCCGCCTGAAAATTCTATTTCTTCTCCATCTATTGTTATAGAACGATAAGTAGGCTGACCGACATTTTTTGCTGATTGCGGAAGGTCGTTTTGATCGATTGAAAGCAACCAGTTTACATTAGCGTTTTCCAGTTCAACAGTTCCTTTCATTTTATCGGGTTTTCTCATAGAAACATTATAAGACTCAACTTTTCCGAAAAGCCAAATCAGCATATCAAAAAAATGTATTCCTATATTAGTTCCAATTCCGCCTGATTTTGCTTCATTGCCTTTCCAGGAATAATGGTACCATGGACCACGAGAAGTTATGTATGAAAGATTAACATTGTATTTTTTATTTGGTTCAGCTGAATTAGTTTTATTTTTAAGTTCAATAATTGAAGGGTGAGTTCTTAACTGTAAAATGGTATATATTCTTTTCCCGGTTTCGTTTTCTAATTCCTGTAATTGATCTAAATTCCAGGGATTCAAAACCAGAGGCTTTTCGCAAATTGCATCGGCACCAAGACGTAATGCTAACCTTATATGCGCGTCATGCAAATTATTAGGAGAACATATGGTCAAATAATCAATTGTGTTTTCGTTGGCACCGCGTCTCAATTTCTCAAGATGCCGGTCAAAACGTTCGAATTCAGTAAAAAAACTTACGTCTTGAAAATATTTATCGAGAATTCCAACAGAATCATGCGGATCACATGCTGCAACGAGATTGTTTCCGGTATCTTTAATAGCTTGCAGATGTCTTGAGGCAATATATCCCGCGACACCGGTAATAGCAAATTTTTTAATATCATTTTTTTCTGTCATATGATTTTTCAATTTGTTTTATTTATGAATTTATTCTTATATATAATATTATATTCTGAATATGAATATTTAACATATTTACTGACACCTGGCTGAAACCCGAGGTCCGAGGTCCGAAGTCCGAAGTCCGAAGCCCGAAGTCCGAGGTCCGAAGTCCGAAGCCCGACACCTAACCTCTGACACCTGACACCTGACACCTGACACCTGACACCTAACCTCTGACACCTGACACCTGACACCTTATTAATAAACACTCAATATTCAACAAGAAATTCTCAATATTCAAGTGAATCTAAAATCACAAATCCAAAATTAAATGCCTGAACACTGACACCTGACACCTGAACACTGACACCTGGCTGAAACCCGAGGTCCGAGGTCCGAAGTCCGAAGTCCGACACCTAACCTCTGATACCTGAACTCTTGAAGTTATGAAGCTGTGAGGTTGTGAGGTTACCGCCTACAACTTCCCAACTTCCCAACTTCAAATTCCTAACTCATGCTGTTCCACGCTGTTTCTACTATGTATTTTAAATTGCTGGATTTTGGTGTCCAACCAAGAATAGTTTTTGCTTTCGTGGAATCAGCAACGAGTTTCGGTGCGTCACCGGGTCGTCGTTCAACTTCAACTTCCGGGATCTCTCCTCCGCTGACTTCCCGGCAGATGTCTATTACTTCGCGAACGCTGAACCCGTTTTCAGAGCCAAGATTGAAAATATCGGATTGTCCGCCGTTAAGCAGATTTTTCAAACCAAGAATATGCGCATCACTTAAATCGTTTACATGAATATAATCGCGAATACAAGTTCCGTCCGGAGTAGGGTAGTCAGTGCCGAAGAGTTTGATGTTTTCGCGCTGGCCTTTTGCTACTTGCAGCACGATAGGAATCAAGTGTGTTTCCGGGTCGTGGCGTTCGGAAAGCATTCCTTCGGGATCACATCCCGCGGCGTTAAAATAACGGAAAATACAGTGCTTAAGTCCGTAAGCCGTATCAAAATCCTGAAGAATAAGTTCTACCATTCTTTTGCTGTGGCCGTAAGGATTTAATGGACCTATAGGAGTAGTTTCGTCAATCGGTATTTTTTTAACATCGCCGTATGTAGCGCAAGTGGAAGAGAAAATGAAATTTTTCACTCCGAAATCTTTGCACGCGGTTAAAAGAGTTAAAGTTTGCGCGACATTGTTTTCGTAATATTCGGCAGGTTGTTCTACCGATTCGCCTACACACGCGAAAGCGGAAAAGTGCATTACAGCGTCGATTTTATATTTGGAAAAGATGGATTCCAGAATAGATCTGTCACCGATGTTTCCTTCAACAAAATGCGGAGTAAGTACCGCATCGCGGAATCCGCGTGAAAGATTATCAAGAACAACAACTTCATAGCCGTTTTCCATTAAGCGTTTAACGCAATGACTTCCTATATAGCCTGCTCCGCCGGTAAGAAGAATCATAATGATATTTGGATTATTGGCCACGCTAAATGCGTGGTAAAATTATAGGATTTATTCCACCTTTTTTAAAGGGGGGTTAAAGGGATTTCTTTATTTTTTATTTACGATATCTTTTAAAACTATCACATCAATTTTATCTTGTTCGCGATGGCTGATAGATTTAATTTTTATCAATGTTTTCGCGTTAACGTATGGAATATTAATAGTATTATTTTCAGATGTCAGTTCGAAATATTTAATATCATCTTGTATGTCATTATAAGACAAATTTGCAATTCTAATGAAAATATCTAATGGAAAGTCTTCAATTATTCTGATAGCGCCCGGCTCATTAGTAAAATCGTCTTCGGTTAACTCATCTGCAGCACCTTCACCCCATTTGGACAGAGTTTTGAGCAACAGCTTAATATTTTGCTTGTCAAACTTGAGCAAAATATCAACATCAAGCGTTGAGCGTGCCCAGCCGTTAAAAGCGCATGCGAAGCCACCAATTACTGCAAATTCAAGGTCAACTTCAACGAGTTTTACCAACAGTTTTTCGAATGCATTCATTATTATTATATTTTTTTATGCCGGTATTTTTAAAGAATTCACATAATTGACTGAACTGTTTATAAGTATCAATCTTTTTTTCATTTCCAACTGATTTTTTAATTATATTAGATTGTTTCATTTTTTATAATTTTGCAGTGCGTTTGAAAATTAAGGCATTTCCAAGTTTTGAAATGTATTCCCAGCCAAAATTACCTAATTTTTGGTATTCAGAGAAAGGAGATGAGTATGATATCTGTATATACTCGATTTTAGTATATGGTTTAGAGCGTTTAAACACTAGAGCTTCATTAAATTTACAAGTAAATTCCCAACTTTTCCGACCGAGTTTATTCCATTCGCTGAAAATGGCAGATGCGGGTATTTGAAAATATTCGAATTGTAAATTTTTATTTTTTTTACAATATTTAAAGATGATAGTATTTTTAAAATTGCATGAATATTCCCAACCTTTACTTCCAAGTTTATTCCATTCCTGGAAACTGTTTTGGATAGGCATTTGCATATACTTAAGTTCAGTATCTTTTTTAAAAATAATAGTGTTTTTAAAAAAAGTTACAAAATCCATTTTGTTAGATCCGCTTTTTTGCCATTCAGCAAAACTTGCAGTATCAGTCAATTGAGAAAAATCAGATTTACTGTTATTGATGCATCGTTTAAATAAAACCGCGCTGCCCATAGCGTCAGCGAATTCCCAGCCTTTCAATCCGAGTTTTCTCCAGTCATTAAAAGGAGATGAAGCCGATATTTGCACATATTCCCATTTCTTATATTGAGAGTTTATTATTTTATTGGTATCAGCAAATAACGAAATTGTAACAGCTGAGGAAAATATAATGGAAAAAGTTAATAAGCGAAACATTTCAAGCTCCAAATTTAGAATTAATAAAACAATTATAAGACGATATTATATCAATTTTATTCATAAAGGTCAATAATTATTTAACGGCTATGATAGCGCAATCACGTGCTCCAAAAATCAAATTATTTAATTTTTCAAAGTTTTTACCGGCAATCTTTGAATTTTTTGGTATTTTCAATCGTTCATCTTCAGGAAAAGAATGCAAAAATTCTACTTCTATTGTAGAAAAACCGGAATGCTTAAGCCAATGCTCTAATGTGTAAGGATGTACCGGGCGAATATGAGTCGGGTCTTTATAGAAATCAGAAGCAGCCACTTGAATATTGAGAATATTCGGAGTTTCTATAAGCAGTATTCCTCCCGGTTTTAAGCGGGATGCAGTAAGTTGTAAGAAAGATTGTAATTCCGCGAATGTAAGGTGTTCGACAAGATGGAAAGCTGAAATGGCCGGTAATGTTTTTGGTTTAACACGTTTTAATTCTTTAAATATGTCGGCTTGCTTAACATTAATGTTTTTAGATTTCGCGTGTTGAATAGAGAACTTATTTAAATCAATTCCGCGAGCGTTAATTTTATTATTGTTAAGCAGCGCAACGAATTCTCCGCGTCCGCAGCCTAAATCCAGGACATAAGCCCGATTTGTAGTTTTAATATTTTTAAGCCATTTTAGATAATAACTTAATCTTTCGGTAATAAGTTTATCAGACCCGCGGCATACATTTTCATAAGATGCGTAATCCAGATCTTTCCACAAATCATTTAATTCAAGTAACGATGATTGCAGTTTAGCTTTATCTTTCCCTGAAGAAAAATCTGTTAAGGCAGTATTAAGTGAACTGCTTAATAGTGAAGTTTGTTGAGAAAACTCGTTTAATAATTTGTTGAGCTCCGTAAATCCCTGCTCAGATAAAGTTAACCGCTTGGTAAGAGCGTTTATGTTTGCAGAAACGTTTGCGGAACTTTTTATCGTTTTATTGATATTGTTCTGTCGGTTATTAAGCTTTTCAAAATTTCCGGTCAGGTCATTCTGTCTGTTGTTAATTTTTTCAAAAATTTCATTAGCTTTTTTAGTCAGATCGTTTTGTCTGTTGTTAATTTTTTCAAAAATTTCGTTAGCCTTTTCGGTAAGATCGTTTTGTCTGTTGTCAAGTTTATTTAAAGAATCGTTTAATTTTTGTGTCAGATCATTTTGTCTGTTATTAAGCTTTTCAAAACTCTTGATTGATTTGTCTGTCAGATCGTCTTGTTTGTTGTTAAGCTTTTCAAAAGTCTCGTTTGTTTTTTCGGTAAGGTCATCCTGTCTTTTGTTAAGTTTTATAAAAGATTCATTTGATTTTTTAGTCAGGTCATCCTGCCGATTATTAAGATCGATAAAGGTTTTGTCAGTTTTTGCAGACAGATCGTTCTGTCGGTTGTCAATATTTTTGAACGAGCTGTTTAATATTTCGGTCAAGTCATTTTGTCTGTTATCAATACCCAGAATGTCTTTATTGACTGAATCGAACTGAAGGACTATATCCTTAATCTGATTTTGAGTTTCATTAATAAGACGTGCGGCATTACTGATTTTATCTTTATAACTGGCAATAATCGCGCCATGATGACCTTGCATTTTTTCGAATCTGACTAAAATGACATTTAATTGTGAATGCAAATTGTAAAGATCTATTTGCCTGGATTGAAGATATTTAAGGGTTTCGCTAATATCAGAGATCGTTTTTTCATGGATATCTAAACGATTCCCGGTTTTCTCTAATTGGACTTGAAAGGAGTTAAGTGTTCGGACAACATTCGCGTTGAACTCGTTTTGAGCGTTGGTAAAATAAGCAATACATCTTGCAACAATTTTTTTGAGTCCTTTGAACTTTGAACCCGAAGGAGGAATTGTCGGGATGTTATAATTTTGCTGCAAATACGAATGTGAACTTGTGATTTGAGCCATTATTACTCCAGCAATTTGCGATAGAGGTTAATCAATTTTGAATTGACAGTTTCAAGCGAATAATTTTCAGCATTCACAAGACCTGCTTTTTTCAGCTTCAAATATAAGTCGTTATCTTTTCCCACTCGATTTAATGCATCGGCAATGGCGGTAGAATCTTTAGGATCGTCCAATAAAATAGCGGCATCACCGGCAACCTCAGGCAGCGAAGAAATATTTGTGCATATTGCCGGGGTACCACAGGCCATTGCTTCAAGTACCGGCAGTCCGAAACCTTCATATAGCGATGGATAAATCAGTGCACGAGCAGCTGCATACAGCAATCCTATATTTTTTTCATCAACGTATCCTAATCGAATAATTTTATCCCCGGCAGCCTTGATTTTATCTTCTATAATATCATTCAACCATCCTTTTGCGCCTGCGACAACAAGTTTTCCCTGTATATCATTATTTAAATACGCATCAAGAACTGTAATTAAATTTTTGCGTGGTTCATTGCTTGCTAGAAAGAGAAAGTAATCATCAGGGAGTTTTAATTTTTTCTTAAATTTTGCTATTTCATTTTCTTTGAAAACGTGAAATTTCTGATGGTCATAAGTGTTTGGAACAACGAAAATATCTTCTTCATTTATTTTAAGAAGATTAACCATATCCTTTTTAGTATTTTCGGAAACAGCAAGAAAATAAGCACCTTTTTTGGCCGCTCTATTCATATTTTCCATGCAGAAATCTATGTTCTCCTCAGTATGATATTGAGGGTGGGTTATAAAAGAAAGATCATGAACCGTTATAAGCATAGTTACGTTTACATGAGATGGTGCCATATAAACAGTGCTGTGAACTAAATCAATATCATCCAGAATAGTTTCAGCTGAGGAATATGCAGGCAATGGTCCGCGATAAAGAGAAATATTGTCAGTAAGGGGAGTATTAAATTGCCAACGTTTCCCATATTCCGGATGGACAAAAGAGCCGAATCCGGGAAGAAGATTGAATTTAAAATCTTTCGGGGGGAATTCCGCAAGACCTTTGACAAGATTTTCCGCGTATCTGCCTACTCCGGAGATTTGTTCTCCGATGGCTCGACTTACATCAATGGCAATTGAAAAATGGTTTGAAGGTTTGAAGGTTTGAAGGTTAGAAGGTTGTATAGAATGAGAATTGCTTTTTCTTTCTATTTCTATTTCAGAAAGGCGGTTATTAATGCGAGTTACACATTTATCAACAGACCATTTTTCCACGACATCTTTTGCGGCTTGAGCGCCTTTATTTCGTGCTTCTTCCTGATTTTCAAAAATATGCCGGAACAAGAATTTAAGATGGTCGGTATCAGGATCAGCCCATTTAAATCCGGCGTAATATGGACATTTTGCCACTGCGTCAATTAAACTTTTCACCTGCAGGGGATATGAGTTGGCTTCGTTCATAAAAGCTGTGGGCGCGCTCCAGTGCGTGGAAATAACAGGCAGACCGCAAGCCATAGCTTCAAGAATAGGCATACCCCATCCTTCGCCGCGCGAAGTAAGAACAAAACAGTCAGCTGATTTGTATAAACTTCCAAGTTGATGGTAGGGGAGGTATTTGTTGATGATAAATTCAATTCTCCCGCCTTTTGGAGACAGGTTCAAATCTTGAATAATCGAGTGAAAATCTATACCCGGGTCGGTAACATTTGCTTTGCAAAGTAAAACAACAGGGTCATCAGAACTGAAAGTTTCGTTAAAAGATTTAATTAAAACTTCAGGTGCTTTGCGTTCGCCCCATTCGAAGATAGTTAAAAATTTATAATCATCGGTTATGGGAAAACTTTTTATCAAAGGATTAAAATAATTAATATCAACGCCAAGCGGCATTACATGAATAGGTTTTGTAACACCGGATTCGGAAAAAGTTTTTTTGTTAAATTCTGTCGGTACCCAAACTTCATCCATTAAGTTAGCCTGGCGTACCCATTCTTTCGGTAATCCGCTAACTTCAAGCATGGTAAAACCAATCTTATATGGCCCTTCATTGGAAATAAATGCATCTCCCTGACCATAAACTATATGGGGAATCTTGCGGGGGATCGAGCGATGCTTCATAACATTTATCAGATAATAACCGGTGTTGTCAGGTTCTTCAACCGGAAATACAGAACCTTTACCGTAAAGATATCTGTAAGTAACTTCAACATTTTGCTTGTCAAGTTTGAGCAGCATATCTTTCGATGTCATAGCATAACCATGCGGCCGTGAGACAGTAGAAAACCAAACGGCTTTTTTATTATACCTGTTCTCAAGTTTTTTCGCCCATTTTTTCTTGAAAGTTTTTTGAGAAGTTTCAAACAAATCCGAGTGGCTTACTTTGTTTTCTTTTGTGGAAACATTTTCGTGATGTATAATAGTAACGTCACCGCAACATACAGTTTTATAATCTGCTTCCCGTGCTGTCAGACAATAATCTGTGTCTTCAAAATAAGAGAAATAATCTTCTGAAAGTACACCTATTTTGTTGATCAGTTCTCTTTTAATATAGACGCACGCAAAAGCAACGCATTCAACTTCGTGAGTATAAGGATATTGGTTAATATCCATTTCTTCGCTGCCGATTTGCTGCCCCCAGAAAGTTTTTACGGGCATATATGCGCCTGCATGTTGAAGCATACCGCTTGGACGTTGTAGTCGGCAGCCTACGATTCCGATATCGGGTTTGGAATAAGCTGTATTATGAAGATTCTGCAGCCATTTTTTTTGTGAAGTTAAAATCTCGGTATCGTTGTTCAACAAAATAATATCGGAATCGGGATCGGCTTCTTTAATGGCCTGATTATTTCCTCTTACAAAACCGATATTCACAGGATTTATAATTAAAGATATATTATCAAGTGATTTAAGATAGTCAACCGTACCGTCTGTGCTGCCGTTATCTACAATTATTATTTTATAATCACTATATTCAGTATGTTTCTTAAGAGTATCCAGGCATTTTTTTGTATATTCAATGCCGTTCCATGTCAGGATTATTATTGAAATAGATTTGTTGGACATAATTAATTTTTATTTGGTTGCTAAAACTGAATAATCTAAATATCCGTAAAGCGTGTTATTGAGTTTTTCAATATTTTTATTTTCCAATAAATTATTTTCTGATTTAGATTTTAGTTTATACTTATCAGGCGCAGGATGGATTTCTTCAATCTCAACATTACGGAATGAAAGCTTTTCCAGAAGAAAAGAAATTGTTTTGGGGTGTATTGGCTGCTTGTGAGTAAAATCTCTATAAAACATACTCAATGCGAAAAATGATGTCGGATTGGGCGTCTCAAGTGCAAGCTTTCCTCCAGACGCTAATTTGGCCGAACATAACCGCAGAAATTCCAATAATTGATTGGGCTGCATATGTTCTATCATATGACAGGCAAATATTCCTTTAAGAGAATTGTTTTCTAACGATCCCAGATATGAAACTGCATCGGATAGCATAACATCATGTTTCTTCGCTTTACAGTGGCTTACCATGTCCTCATTTATATCTATGCCTTTAACGGTGAGCTTTGCTTCACGGCAACTATCAAGAAATTCTCCGCGGCCGCAGCCAATGTCTATAATGAAAGGATTAGCAATATTTTTGTTGACCTTGGTTTTTGAAAAGTAAGAAACATAAGGCTCAACAAGTTTTTTAACTACACTTTCTATCGCACGGTCTGTATTGAGATACGGGAAATATAAGTGATCGTTATAAATGTTACTATCGGTAGAATATGATGAAGAAGGTTTGTTTTGTTTTGAAGCTTTAATTGTTGTTTTCGCCTCAATCATAGATTGTTCAAGTCTTTGTCTCAGCACGGTATTTTCGTTGAGAAGTATTTCAAATTTTTCTTTTAAGTTTTCAAGAGGCAAAAGACGTTTGTTGAGTTTGCGATTTATATTTTCAAGTTCTTCAAATCTTTTTCTTTGAATATTAAAATTTTCATCCCATTTTTCAAGTTCTTCAATCCTTTTTCTATGAATATTAAAATGATCTTCCCAAGTTTCGAGCTCTTCAATTCTTTTTCTTTGAATATTATAATTTTCTTCCCAGGTTTCAAGCTTTTCAATTCTTTTTCTTTGAATATTATAATTCTTTTCCCAGTTCTCAAGCTTTTCGATTCGCTGCCGAGATAAATATATTTCTTTTTCAAAATCTTCAACATTCTCTACTCGCTGACGTAAAAAAGATATATCAATATCGAAATTTTCAACATACTCAAGTCTCGATCGATGAATATCAAGCCTTTTATTGGTATTTCTAGTGATCTTTTCATTGCGTTCAATTCGATTATGCATTCCTACTTCCGCTTTACGGAAATATTCAAATTTTTCAATAATTTCATGGAACAAATCAAAAAATCTGTTGGAAATTTTTAAAATAGCAGCGTTGAATTCAACTTGCCTGGTCGCATATAAGCGGAAAACACGCATTAGCAGTTTTTTCGCTTTATAAAATCTGGTGTTGCCCGGAACTGTACGGGGGTCATATAATTTTGATGCATAATCCAGCGAAAAATACAATTCCGGCCGCAAGTCAATATTATTATAATCGCTTGACTGATATCCATAAGATTCAACATCTTCAAAAGGCTCATCATCTTCATAAGCAATGCTTGGCATTCCTTTTTTGTTGCGCATACGATGTTGAATACCTCTTAAAAGATAATCTACAGTTATATCTTCTTTTCGTGTATCTATATGTATCATTTGAAAAGTATTGTTATTCAGCGTCTGAACGAAATGGAGGTGTTTTTCATTTCAGCACTATAGTTATTAATATTTTAAAGATTATACAAAAAAATGAGAAAATTAACAATACTTATTGATATATTGTTGATTATCAGTAAAAAAAATATGATTTTTTAAAGTTGCTAAATTAGTGCCCGACCGAAAAAAGTTCGGCCGCAAAGCGGCGAAAGCAATTAGCCTAATTCCCCTCCTGTTTTAGGAGGGGTGCCCGAAGGGCGGGGTGGTTATTAACGCAAGGATTCGATTAATAAAGATATTCCGTCCGAAAAGGACGGTACATTTTATTCGATAAACGACATAAACCGATGGTTATAATCAAAAAAAGTTGTTTGTTCCGCCCTTTTCGAGCGCCGTCTAATTAGAGGCTACTCGAAAAGCAGAAGAGAAGTTATCGGATTTCGATTCCGGCCTTACTTTCGCCGAATAATTTTTCAATTTCACGAAGTAAATTTTCTGATGGTAAGATGAGCATTGAATCGGGAAGCTTAATTATAGAACTTTTTTTGTTTTTGGAAATAATTTTCAGCTCTACCGGAAGTTCACCGGGATATTTTTTTACAAGCTCCCTGAATTCCTCCATCCCGGATTCTGAATCATCGGTTCTGTCAATAACTATATAAAGTTTTTTTGCTTGCTGGTCCGTTGCGCCGGCAGGAAATAAATTTGAAGCGGATAAAGTTGTTTTACCAAAAGATGTCCTGATTAATCCTGTGGCAAACCAAATCTCACCGGGCTTCAATAAACTTTTGTATCTCTCAACAAGATCCGACCAGAGAAGAATGTCATAAGTACCATATAAATCTTCAAAAGTAACAATACCGTAAACTGTTTGTTTTTTGCTTACCCGCCAGTCAGTTTTGACGATTAATCCACCCATAACTTGCCTGGCGTCCGCTCCGGAAGAAATAAAATTATCATCTGAGTCGCTGTTTGATAAATAGCCCATAGAGCGCGAATCTTTTGTAACTAACGCTCGCCATGTGGCTGCATAATTATCTAGTGGATGACCGGTCAGGTAAATTCCGAGCATTTCTTTTTCAAACGAAAGCCGTGTGAGCAAATCCCATTCGTTAACTTTTTCGAGATTGGACCGGGATTTATTCCCGGACATTTCATCATCATCAAATGTGTCGAAAAACGACCGCTGAAATTCTGATTCACCACCTCGTTCCCATCCTGCCGCCGCGTCATCAACGATTAGCATCATCCTTTGTCTTGGAATTTTAAAGCAATCACCCGCGCCGGATTTCACCAAAGATTCAACAGCTTTTCTATTCACAATTTTATTATTTATTCTTCTTGTGAAATCGTCTATGTTTTTATATTCTCCATTCTCTTTGCATTCGCTGATTATCGCGTCTGCAGCTGAAGGTCCAACGTTCCTCACGGCAGCCAGTCCATATCTTATAGCGGTCATCTTTTTTTCAGGAATAAATTCCACTGAGAATTTTGCTTTACTTTTATTGAAATCAGGAGGTAAAATAAATATATCATGAATTTTACAACCCGATTTATATTCTGTAAACTTTTCCGGAGTACCAAGCCGGCTGTTCATAAGCGAAGCAAAAAATTCTGCGGGATAATGCGCTTTCAGCCAAGCAGTTCTGTATGCTATAAAAGCATAAGCGGTAGCGTGGGACTTATTAAAACCATATCCGGCGAACTTGGATATTTTCTCAAATAAATTTTCAGCGATTTCTGTTGAAATACCTTTTTTAACCGCGCCTGAAATAAATTTCTTGCGCTCTGCTTCACCTCTTTTTTGAAGCTTCTTTGACATTATCTGCCTGAAAATGTCCGCGTCGGCAAGAGAATAACCGGCTAATGAATGCAGAACCTGCATTACCTGTTCCTGATAAAGCATGATCCCATATGTCTCTTTTAATATCGGCTCAAGTTTAGGATGAAGATAATTTACTTCTTCCTGACCATGACGACGCTTAACATAACTCTCACGCTCGCTCATAGCTCCGGGACGAAACAGCGCAAGAAGAGCAATTATATCTTCAAATTTATCGGGTTGAAGTTCAAGAACAAGCCGACGCATTCCGGTACTTGTTTCAAGCTGGAAAACACCGGCAACATCTCCCTGCCTTAGAAACTTATAAGTTAATTTATCATTTAACGGCAGAGTTGACAAATTAATTTGTGTGTTATTCAACTGATTTATCATCTCAACTGCATCGTGGATGATTGTTAAAGTTGAAAGCCCGAGAAAATCCATTTTCAGCAAACCAACCCGTTCAACTGCATGCATGTCGAATTGTGTTATTATATCTCCGCCGGAACCGCGGGACAGAGGAACTATTGTCCTTAATGGTCGCGGAGAAATTACAATTCCTGCTGCGTGGGTTGATAAATTTCTGGGCAGATCTTCAATTTTTACAGCAAGATCAAGCAAGTTTTTTGCCGACTGGTCATATAAATATAATTCACGCAGCGGATGATATTGTTCCAAAGCCTGAGCAATAATTCTCTGATTTTTATGTTTGTGGTTACGCACAAAATCTGTTAACAAGCGGCAAGTTTGTTCGATTTTATTTGGAGAAACATTAAGAATTCTACCAGTCTCCCTAATAGCTGCTTTATAGCGCATAGAGCTGAAAGTAGCTATTTGTGCAACTTTATCATCACCGTATTTTTTTCGGACATAATCAATAACTTCTACTCTTCTCAACTCACAGAAATCCATATCAATATCCGGCATTTTTTTGCGTGCAGGATTTAAAAATCGCTCAAAAAGTAATCCATAATCAATGGGATCTACATCTGTTATTCCAAGCAAATAACTGACAAGACTTCCTGCAGCAGACCCTCTGCCCGGTCCTACCGGAATATTGTTATTTCTGGCAAAAGAAACAAAATCAGCAACTATGAGAAAATAATTTATAAAACCCATTCTTTGAATGGTTTCTAATTCGAATTTCAATC
>JAOZNZ010000417.1 GCA_029933535.1 bacterium
AGTCCGGGAAAACTACGCTTGCAAAATATATTTTTCCTAAAAAGCCTTATGTTTCGTTAGAAAATCCCGATACCCGCGAATTTGCCGAAAATGATCCGCGTGCTTTTTTGGAAAAATACAAATTCGGTGCTGTTTTTGACGAAATTCAAAATTGTCCTTACCTTTTTTCTTACTTACAGGAAATTATCGATGAAAATAACAAACCCGGGCGTTTTATTTTGACAGGTTCACAGCAATTCAAACTTCATACGCAAATTCCTCAATCCCTTGCCGGTCGCGTTGCGTTAGTTCAACTGCTTCCTTTTTCATACAGTGAGCTTTACAGCAATAAAAATCCGCAACTTGATAAAGTTCTTTTTACTGGAATGTATCCTCCAATACATGACCGTAAATTAGACCCGTCAATTTGGTACGCGAATTATATGCAAACATACATTGAGCGGGATGTCCGAAAGTTAATTAATATAAGAGATCTGAGCGCGTTTCAGCGTTTTGTCCGACTGTGTGCCGGGCGAACAGGCCAG
This sequence comes from bacterium, assembly GCA_029933535.1. Classification (GTDB taxonomy): domain Bacteria; phylum Auribacterota; class UBA3054; order UBA3054; family B51-G9; genus B51-G9. The sequence continues at coordinate 525 of JAOZNZ010000417.1, forward strand.
TTGCTAAATCTTTCAAATCTTGCCATTGACGCTGGAATTACACACAACACTGCCAAAGCCTGGATTTCAATATTAGAGGCAAGTTATATTATTTTTTTACTTCAGCCACACCACATAAATTTTAACAAGCGGATTATAAAAACACCAAAATTATATTTTTACGATACAGGTTTTGCTTCATGGCTGCTTTCAATTCAAAATCCAAAACAAATATCAAATCATCATGCTCGCGGTGCTCTTTTTGAAACTATGATTATCAGCGAAATGGTTAAAGAAAGATTCAATAAAGCTTTAACAAATAATTTATTTTTCTGGCGCGATCGTTCAGGAAATGAAATAGATGTAATAATTGAAAAATCAGATATACTTATTCCCGCAGAAATAAAATCCGGTCAGACAATAAACTCGGATTTTTTCAAAGGGCTTAAATACTGGAAAAAACTAACCGGAACAAAAAAATCATATTTAATTTATGGCGGGGAAGAAAATTACAAACGTGAAGGAATAAACATTCGCAGCTGGAGAAAAACTAATAATGATTGATTCATTAAATAAAATTTTTGCAAGTAAAGAAGAAACGGTTAATAAATGGCTTGAAAATAAAGCCGCAGGATTGAAAATCCCTTTTTATTCTTCAGCGGATATCCGCGATTCAGGATACAAAGCCGCATGCATTGACTTGAATCTCTTTCCCGCAGGCTTCAATAATTTATGTGAAAAATTTTCCGATGAAGCTATTGACTCAATTAAAAAAGTCATACAACTGAAATTTAACGGCATTCCGCATAAAAATGTTCTGATCGTTCCGGAAGCCCATTCAAGAAATAAATTTTATAATGCTCATCTTTTAAGCCTTCGCGGTATTCTTGAAAAAGTTGGCCTGTCTGTAACTATTGCCTCAATGGACCCGGAAAATAAAAATCATCTGCTGGAAACATTTGACGGTAACCTTTTGAAAACCGTGCCGTTTATTCGCAAAAATAATCTTCTCGTTGACCAAAACGATAATCCTTTCGATTGGATTCTTCTGAATAACGACCTTTCAGACGGGGAAATTAACCAACTTGACGGTTTAGATCAACCTGTACTTCCGCCGATATGTTTTGGATGGCACAAGCGTCGCAAATCTTATTTTTTCAAAAGTTACAATAATTTAATTAATGAACTTGCTGATGAATTCGGGTTTGACTCATGGCTTTTAAGCGCAATAACCGATCTTGAAACTGATGTCGATTTTAATACCGTAAATGGCCGCGAAAAAGTTGCTTCAGCTGTGGATCAGGTTTTGCAATCTGTAAAGAAAAAATATGATGAATATGGTATAAAAGATTCTCCCGGAGTTTTCATAAAAAATGACTCCGGTACTTATGGAATGGGGATTATGGTCGTTAAATCACCGGACGAAATCCTTAATATGAATCGTAAAGCACGAAATAAAATGGCTGTCGGAAAAGGTAAACAACCTATTAATAACGTGATCGTTCAGGAAGCCGTTCCAACAAAAAATATTATGGATAATTTCGTTTCTGAACCCGTGGTTTATCTTATCGGAACTCAAATAATCGGAACCTTCCTGCGCGCCAACAGTGAACGTGGCGCAAATGACAATCTTAACGCGAGAGGAATGAGTTTTTACAGATACTGCACTCTGAATCCGGTTGATTTTCCCAGCGAATGTGTTTGTAACAGCGACAGTCAGATAATTTATCGGATGCTTGGGAAAATCAGTGCAATTGCCGCCGCTAAAGAAACAGATTTTATGAATAAACCATGCGTGGCAGAGGTGTGAAGTAGTCGAGTGGTGAGTAGTGAGTGGTGAGTAGTGAGTAGTGAGTAGTGAGTAGTGAGTGGTGAGTGGTGAGTGGAGGGACGCTGTCCCCAGCGTCCTAATTGGAGTAGTGAGTGGTTGAGTGGTTGAATTGGATACAATTGTATTAATAAATAAATTTTATATTCATTCGTGTTAATTAGTGTTCATTAGTGGTTAAAAAATATTCGTGGTTAAATTAGTGGAATTCGTGTCTCAAAAATGATAACAGGTATTCAAAATAAAAATCTTGTAAATTTTTACAAAGAAAATGCACCGACTTTTCAAAAAGATCAACGCAATCTTACACATTTACTTGAAAAAAATAACGTGAAATACGGCGCCTGGACTTTGTCTTTCGAAATGGCACCTGCTGTTCTTGATAAATCCGATTTAAAATTAATTAAATCTGCTGTCGAAAATACTATTCGTGGAGCGGAACTTCTTACCAATCTCATCGTCAAATCACCGGAAAAATGGCGGGAACATTTTGACTGGAGTGATGATTTTTTTGAACTCGCACTTGTCGATCCGGGTTACTCTTTCAATATCCCCTGTTCACGTTTTGATATTTTTTACAATAATGGAAATCTGCATTTTATTGAGTTGAATACAGATGGTTGTTCAGGAATGACTAACGCAGACCTCTTTCACAAATGCTACACCGGAATTATACACAATCGACCGGAGTTAAGACTTGAAGATTTTGAGCCTATTTATGTTGTTCCTCATCTTATTGACACACTTTTATCATGTTACGAAGAATTTATTTCTAATTTTCCGGAAAGCGGTATGCCAAAACAACCTGTAATCGGAATTCTGGATTTAGCCGGTGAAGATACAAGCTGGGAATTTGAAGCTGTAGCAAATTTTTTAAAAATAAAAGGTTTCGAAACAAAAATTATAACTCCTGAGCAAGCTGAATTCAACGGCGAAAAACTTCTTTTCGCAGGCACAGAAATCCATCTGATTTACAGACGCCTTCTCGGAACTGATTACGCGGGAAAAATGAAAAAGCTAGCTCCTGTAACCGAAGCATTTAAAAAAAGAAAAGTTTGTATGGTTGGTGCTCCACGCTCACAATTTCCATTCAGCAAAAAGTTTTTTGCATTTTTACAGGACACTGATGTACAGGAAAATTTCGATGAAGAAACCCGTGCCGCGTTAAATAAATTTATTCCCTGGACCAGAATTTTCCATGAAAGCGAAACGAAATTTGGTGGGAAAAATATCAACTTAATTAATTTTGTCCGCGAACATCGTGATTATTTTGTTTTAAAGCCCTGTGAATCAAAATGCGGTTATGGAATTTTTCAGGGAAAATTTATGAATGAAAACGAGTGGGATGATGCTGTTGAAACTGCGCTGTAAAAAGATTACATCGTTCATGAATTTATTGATTTACCAACCGAAAACTTTC
>JAOZNZ010000025.1 GCA_029933535.1 bacterium
ACGGTCAGTGGTTTTCAAAACCACCGCATTCAACCACTCTGCCAACTCTCCAATGTCAGTATTTAAAGAACGGCAGTATTATATCAAAGGTTAAATTCTTTGTCAATCGCTAGTTGACAGAAAAAGGGTCATTTTGTATAATATGCACAGAATTTTAAATGATGGCGCGTGGTGTAATTGGCAACACACTGGTTTCTGGTACCAGGTAGTCCAGGTTCGAATCCTGGCGCGCCAGCCATTTTTCATTTACACCTGTCAATATTAATATCTTAATTATTTATTAAAAGCAACGTCAAGCTTTTCCATTTTTCTGTAAAGAGTAGCCGGGTCAACACCAAGTATTTTTGCGGTAAGCTTTTTGTTTCCGCTAGTTTCTTCAAGAACACGAATTATATGATTGCGTTGAGCGTCATCTATAATAGAACGAAGTTCACGTTTTCCGGTTGTGTTACTACTACTATTATCATCAAAATTTAAAATTGAGTCAGGAAGATTATCAGCTTTGATTATAGCTGAATCTGCAAGCAGAACAGATCTTTCAATAATATTTTCAAGTTCTCTAATATTGCCCGGCCAGCTGTATTTAGAAAGTACATCGACGAATTCTTTTTCAGGTCTGAAAACTTTACCAAGTTTAGCGCTTATTTTTTCGAGGAAGTATTTTATAAGGAGAGAAACATCACCTGTCCTATCGCGAAGCGGCGGGATATGGATAGGGAAGACAGTAAGTCTGTAATAAAGGTCTTCGCGAAAGGAAAGGTCTTTAACTTTTTCTTCCAGGCTTTCGTTTGTTGCAGCAATGACTCGAACATCAACTTTTATATCCTTTGTATCCCCGACGCGTCTTATCTCACGTTCCTGAAGTACTCTGAGCAGCTTCATTTGAAAAGATTTTGAAGTAAGTCCTATTTCATCGAGGAATATAGTGCCGCCGTCAGCAACTTGAAACAGTCCTTTTTTATTAAAAGATGCATCAGTAAATGATCCTTTAACATGCCCGAACAGTTCTGATTCAAGTAGAGTTTCTACCACCGCACCGCAGTTTATAGAAACAAAAGGCATATTATGTCTATTACTGTTGGCGTATATAGCTTTTGCAAAAAGCTCTTTACCGGTGCCGCTTTCTCCAGTAATCAAAACTGTTGCATCTGTAGCCGCTACTTTCTGAACACGTTGAATAATATTTCTCAGCGCTGAACTGTCTCCAATAATATTTTTAAAGTCATATTTCTGCTTGAGTATTTCTTTAAGATTATCATTTTCGATGATTGTTGCTCGATGTTCGAGCGCGCGTCGAATAAAGAGTTTAATATTATCGAGTTTAAATGGCTTAACAATATAATCAAAAGCTCCTGCTTTAAGAGCTTCAATAGCCGTTTCGATAGTGCCGAACGCGGTCATCATTAAGACTTGAGTGTTGGGATCTTTTCTTTTTGCATAGCGCAGTATGCTCATTCCATCGATAGGTTCCATTTTAAGGTCAGTAACTACCAGATCGAAATCATATTTGTCAATCATGCTTTCTGCTTTGTCCGGAAAGTTAGTTGATTTGACGGAATAGCCTTCGTTAGCGACAACAGTATTTAAGACATCAAGAAGATTTACTTCATCGTCAACAATAAGAATTTTTGCTTTTTCAGAGTTGTTCATTATTTTGTGGGATATTAGTGGGTAATATAATATTGAATACAGAACCTTTACCAGGTGAAGAGTCAACTGATATTTTTCCGCGATGGCTGTGTATTATTTTTTGAGTCACATAAAGTCCTATTCCGGACCCGTTATTTTTTGTAGTAAAGAAAGAATCAAAGATATTATTCAATGTATTTTTTGGTATTCCAACACCCGTATCGCTAATTTGTATCTCTACAAAATGAGACTTCTGATAGGGAATTAATACCATCTCCAGTCTGCCTCCATTGGGCATGGCTTCAAGCGCGTTAAGCCCAATATTAATAAAAGCCTGCTTTAATTGCTTTTTGTCTGCTGTTATGTTTAAGGGTTCCGGCAATTCTTTGAAAATAAATTTCATGTTATCCGGAAATTTTTTACTGTGGTGTAAAAGTACTACTACATCCGTAATTAAATTATTTAAGTCAAATGTTGTAAATTCTACAGACCTTAATCGTGTAAAAGAAAGAAAATCAGATACAATGTCGGTTAATCGATCAACTTCTTTGCAAATAATTTGTAGAAGATATCTTTGCTTCTCTTCCTGAACATTACTTAACATAAGTTCCGCTGAACCGCTTATCGACGCAAGAGGATTTCCAATTTCGTGCGCGACAGTTGCTGACAGATTGGCGATAGCTTTAAGTCGTTCTGCCTCGAGCAGTTTATGTTCATTTGATTTTTGTTGTGTAAGGTCTCTGAAGAGAATAATCTTAAAATTAATTTCACCGGATTGGTCTCTAATATTAGAAAAAGAAGCAGCGACAGGCAACTCCTTAGCAAAGAGTTCAATTTCACCGTTGCTTTCAAATATATTTTTTAAATTCATCTTATCGACTTGTTCAATATTTAACAGTGATTGCCAATGAACTCCATCAATATCTTCTTCAGTTGACGTCAAGAGTTTTAATGCAGTGTCATTGGCATAAGTTATGGTGTTTTCATTATTGACAATTAGCAAACCCGTATTAATATTCTTGAAAACATAGTTGCTCTGCTTGACAAGCCGTTCAATTTCGTTTGTCTTTTGTCTTAAAATTTGCGAGAGGTAATTTGAGAGATATCCTACTGCGACAAAGATTGTAATATAAATATAGGCAACATAAAAAGCAACTTTATGGCCGCCCAATATATTAATATACTCGGCAGAAGAATTCAGAAAAAGATATAAAATCGTTGAAATATATAATATAACAGATACTGCCGCAGTAACTACACCACCGTATTTCGGGAAAACAATGATGGAAAGAATAATAACTAGAATGTAAAGATTCGGGAATACACTGTCAACAGGTCCGGCAAAAGTAACAATAGAAGTAATTGCAATTAAATCAATCGTGATTTGGAAGAATCCGAGAAAGGCGAAATGTTTTGATCTCTGTAGTAGAACAATATATAATACGGAAATGAGATAATAAAATGCAATAAATTCATAAAAAGAGTCGAGAGGAATGTTGAAAATCAAAAATCCTGTTGCTAAAGTAACTGTTATCGCAATAAGACGCACTACCATCAACCACTGAACGCGGAGATACATACTATTTTCGGACTTTTTAACAAGATATTGATTGTTCATTATACTATGGAGCTCATTTGGAAAATAGGCATAAACATAGCAATCATTACACTGCCAATTATAACACCGAGGAATACAATCATAACAGGTTCAATAAGAGATGTTATTCCATCTACGGCGGTGTTTACCTGTTCAGTATAAAAAATACTTACACGCGCTAACAAAGCATCAAGTTTACCGGTGGTTTCACCAATACTTATCATCTTACTTACCATTTTAGGTATGTAAGGTGATGAACTAAATGCATCTGCTATGGGATCGCCTTTCTCTGTTCTTCTTGTTGCATCTATGATAACAAGTTTTAACACGTCATTGGTTGAAGCTTCTGATGCAATTTCCAGAGATTGAATAATAGAAACACCGCTGCTTATAAGAGATGCTAATGTTGATGTGAATTTAGCAATCGCAACTTTGCGTATAAGCTGACCAAATACAGGTAAGTTAAAATACAAAATATGTAACTGAAGCCGACCGCGTGGGGTGTTTGTATACCATTTAAAAATTAAGAAAGTACCAATTGCAAATGCCAATAGCAACCACCACCAGCTTATTGTAAAATGGCTTGTTGCTATTAAAATACGCGTGGGCAACGGCAGCTCGGCGCCGAAATCTATAAACATACTTTCGAAAACCGGGATTACCTTGACGATTAGCAGAACAAGAATGAGAAATGCAATGGATAGAACTATTGTCGGATACATTAACGCGGATTTAACTTTTCTCTTGAGAGCCACAGAAGCTTCAAGATAATCCGCAAGTCTTTCGAGTACATCAGAAAGAAAACCACCTGTTTCACCCGCTCTAACCATATTCACGAAAAGGTTGTCAAATATTTTCGGATATACAGAAAGTGCTTCGGAAAAACTTTTTCCGTGAGTAACATCATCGACTAAATTGAATAGAACTTGCCGTAATCTGCCTTCATCAGCTTGATCAGCCAAAGTTTGAAGACATTGTAAAAGAGGAATTCCTGCATCAATCATTGTTGAAAGCTGTCGAACAAATATAACGATTTCATCATCTTTAATCTTTCCGGATTTTTTTGATCGCAGTTTTATTTTAGATGCTTCTTCTGTGATGGAAAGAATAATAAAATTTTTGGCGGATAATAATTCTATTACCTCAGCCTGATTTTCAGCTTCAATACGATCACTTTCGATTTTACCTGACGGGTCTCTGTATGTGCATCGAAAAGATTTCATAATTTATAATTTCTTTTGTAGTCGACCTCGCTGAGGTCGGATTATTATTTCCCTCTTTCATTATAGCGTAGCCTGGACGAAAAACCCTCAAATAGCTCTTTAATCGGCTTTGGTTACCCTGAGTACTTCCTCAAGAGATGTAATCCCTTCCGCGGCACGCGCAAGTCCAACTTGTCTTAAAGTTTCTAAACCATCATTAAGTGCTTGTTGTTTTATGTTTGTCGTGTCGGACTTTGTAAGAATAAGTTTTCTTATTTTATCGCTGACTTCCAAAACTTCAAGAAGTGCAAGCCTGCCCGAATAACCCGTTTGCCGGCAATATCTGCAACCAACCGGTTTGCAAAAAGCAGACTTAGTGTCCGGAGATGAAACAAATTGAGCACGGCTTAATGTCTCAGAATCTATTTCTATCGCCTCTTTACATCTGCTGCATAAGCGTCTGGCAAGTCGCTGCGCTACAACTAAATTTATTGCGGAGGCAACAAGATAAGGTTCAACTCCCATATCAATGATTCTTGCGAAAGAACTGGAGGCATCATTGGTGTGAAGTGTAGTAAGAACAAGATGACCTGTAAGCGCGGCTTTAACAGAAATGTCAGCTGTTTCATGGTCGCGTACTTCGCCAACCATCACTATATCCGGATCTTGTCTTAAAATTGAACGAAGTCCGGCGGCAAAAGTAAGATTAATATCTGCTTTAATTTGCACTTGATTAATTCCCTGAAACTGATATTCGACGGGATCTTCAACAGTAACAATATTGACATCCGGCTTATTTAAACGTCGTATACAGGCGTAAAGTGTTGTGGTTTTACCGCTCCCTGTAGGTCCTGTTACAAAAATCATTCCGTGGGGTTGATCAAGAGCTCTAAGGAAACGTTGGAGAGAGCTACCGTCCATTCCTATCTTTTCGATATCTGAAGTTTGATAAGATTTGTCAAGAACTCGCATTACTACCTTCTCACCGTGAACTGTAGGAAGAGTCGATACCCTGAAATCAATCTCACGACCTTTTGTACGAATCCTGAAGCGGCCGTCCTGGGGCAGTCGCCTCTCTGAAATGTCAAGTTGAGAAATAACTTTGATTCTTGAAACAATTGAGCGATAAAGAGTTGGAGGAGGACTTGACCTTTCATACAAAACACCATCAATTCTATAACGGATTACTGTTTTATTATCGAAAGGTTCAATGTGAATATCGCTCGCTCTTTCTTCAATCGCCTTAGTAAGAATAACATTTACAAGCTTAACAACAGGCGCAGCAGCAATTTCGTCACTCGTGCTGTCGATATTGAGTTCATCTTCTTTAATTATAGTGCTGGAAACATCATCATCGCTGATATTTGCAAGAATTTCGTCAAAGTTTTCCGTTTGGCGATAATGTTTATCAAGAATTGATTTTATGTCGGATGACAAAGCCACAACAGGAATGATCTTTGAGTTTGTCATTAAAGCCAGATCGTCTATTGCAAAAACATTTAGCGGATCAGCAAGCGCCATTGTAATATAGTTCCCCATTTTACCTATAGGAACTGCATTATAGTACAAAGCGGTTTTTTCTGTAATTAATTCAAATACTTCAATATCAATCTCAATTCTGCTTAAACAAACAGGAGCTATATTATTTGAGCGAGCGAAAGTGCTTAACATTTCTTCTTCTGAAACTATTTCTTTTTCTAAAAGAATGTCACAGATTGAGCCGCCTTGGATTCCTTGTTCTCTTTGCGCTTCGGTATGCTGTTCTTTTGTAAGAACACCATATTTAATAAATTGTTCCGCAAGATCATCATGGAAAATCTTATTTATTTTAGAGCTCATATTAATTAGTGCTTTTTTGTGTCATAAGACGGATTTTTTCACGCCACTCACTCACCCTGCATACAAATAGTTCAATCTCACAGTCTTTTGTGTGACGGCTTCTTATTAATTCCTGTTGGAAAGGATTCGGAGTTGCAATTGTGAGAATGTGACCAATTTTATCTACAGGAAAACACTCAAACGCTTTCATAAAATCAAACGTAAATTCATCTAGAAGATGCTCAGGTGGCGTAACTCCGAGAATCGGAATGTAAGGCAAACCGGTTTCTTCTATGACTAAACGGAGAAGTTCGTTTTCTGTAAGGCAGCCGGAATCAACGAAATGACCTGCCCACCCTCCGCCTTCAACATTTCGAACATGATGAAGTTCTTTAAGCAGCTCATCTTCAACATAATTTTTATTTTTAAGAAAAATGTCTAATGAGTTATGAAGCAATAAATTTGATTTATTCATCAGTCAATCTCCAGTATTTCTATTGAATTACGCAAAAATGATAAATCAGAACGGGCAGATGGATGGCTGAATGCAACAACGATAATGCCTTTTAAATTATTCGATGAAATATTTTCACGTACCGATTTCAAATATTCATCCATCTCTTTAACTTGTTTGTTTTCCGACCATCCAATCCAATAACCCGGACTTAGCCTTCCAATTGCATCAGGTGTTATTGTTTTATCTTTAAGGAAATTTATAAGCCAGGGCGGTATAAACGTTTCGTCGTCGGATTCATCCTTTGATATATTACTGTTCTTCCATACAAAAATTCCAAGTTGACTACAGTTTATTTCGGTGCTCTTAGTTAAACTAATTAATCGGCTTTTAACTAATGACGATGGTATAAGCGCGGGAAACTTAAATGTGCGGCCCGATGAATCGAGTTTCCTCTTAGCGCGAAGGATTCTTTTTGCGGCATATATTTGATCTTCCATATATAGAAGGAAATGCTCAAATCTTAAAAGTTCATTCGCGGTAGCTTTCTTACGCAGAGGATTAACTGTTAATTGATCTGTTGTATGAGCAATATCAATGATGCTCCAAATGCAGCTGCGCATAATTATGAATCCGGCACACATAAGAATCATAGATGCCAGAAGTGTAAGTTTAATAAAATAATCTTGAATTTGAATATCCGCCAGATAGATTGTAACAAAATAAATGGTGGCCAAAAGAGGAATGACCGCTATTAAAGAGGAGGCGATTACCAGACGTATACGAATATCGCGAGGTAACATAAAAATATTTCTCGGCTTTTTTTTCATAATATCTCTCAGAACATAAATACTCTTAATTATAAAAGTGTTTAAGCTATTATAATAAATTGTTGAATAAATAACAATTGCAATTGCAATAATGCCATAATATTCAATTCTTCATTGCAAAAATGCAAATTCTCTTTACTGCTTTTATATGACAAACATAATAATGTGATTTAAGTATCGTTTATAAGGTTTGTTGCGTAACACGAATAAGTTTGGCATACCATATGCTAAAGCTTAAACGATTAACAAATTAATAACGTGAAATTAAAAAATGAAAATGAAACATATAAATAATATAGAAAAAACAAACGGGAAAATCAACTTTATAAAAGATTTATCCTTGTTTGAATACGCAATTGGAATGACGCTTGTTTTCGTATTTGCATTAGTATTAATGTTAATGCTGTAAATAAGTAATAATAGAAAAAACGTAACACTAAATAACACAAATCAAAACAGGAGTAAGTTATGAAAAAAAGAACAAAAGGTTTTACACTCGTAGAAATTATGATCGTTGTAGCAATTATCGGCTTATTGATCGCAATCGCTCTTCCTAATTTCATGAAAGCAAGAAGAAAATCAATTATCAGATCTGCTCAGGCAACTTTGAGACAAGTCGAAGGCGGATATGAAACATTTCTTCTTGATGGAGGAACAAATGTGGCTACATTTGCAGAAGTAAAAGCAGAGATTGAACCTGACTACGTTAAAGTAATCCCGGATTGTCCAGGTGGCGGAGACTTTACATATGTATATGAGGGAGGAAGTAACGTATTTTTGGCTACAATTACTGATATCAATAATAACCTACCATTTTCATCATATGACACTGTAAATCCGTAGTCGAATTGACTAAAAAGGTTTATACCTACAAATCAAAAAGGCGGTTGGTCGGAAAAGATCAACCGCCTTTTTTATAATCGAAAGTTTTTTCAAAGATCTTAATGCTGAAACAGATGATTGGTTTTGCTGCATATTCATTAAAGGCACTTGACTTTTTGACTTAGTTATGGTAATATATTGAAAATGTGATGTGCCCGATTCTAAACGAGAAGTAAACTATATTTGTATAACAAGTTGATTATTATCATAAATACGTAAACACTCTGGATAACAAATCAAAAAAGGAGTATGTTATGAAAAAGAAAACAAAAGGTTTTACACTCGTAGAAATTATGATAGTTGTTGCAATTATCGGTCTGTTAATTTCAATCGCACTGCCTAACTTCATGAAAGCAAGAAGAAAATCAATTATCAGATCTGCTCAGGCAACTTTGAGACAAGTTGAAGGCGGATATGAAACATTTCTTCTTGACGGAGGAACAAGTGTGACTACATTTGCAGATGTAAAAATATGCGTTGAACCTGATTACGTTAAAGTAGTCCCGGATTGTCCAGGTGGCGGAGAATTTACATATGTATATGAGGGAGGAAGCAACGTATTCTTGGCTACAATTACTGATATCAATGATGACCTACCATTCTCATCATATGATACTGTAGCTCCGTAGTCGGATTTACTAAGTGTTTAAGAAATATTCAGGTCTGATGTAAAAGGTACTTGACTTTAGGTTTCAGTTTTGGGACAATGGTAAAACGTGCTATGCGCCGTGAATTCGGCTCATTAATGCAGACCAGGGGAACGTTTGCGTTACACGTTGATTACTTTGCGAATGTGTGGGGGATACAATACGGTTTAACAGCCGTTGAATTTAATGCTGAATTTAATTGTATCCTTAAAAACTATAGATTATGAACATCATCATAAAGATGAGAGGTTCTGTGTGGTATAAGCTTTTAGCTTATGTCTGTACAGAACCTTTTTTATTTTAAGCACTATTTTATAATGAAATTCTTTAAAAAAAATAAATTCGGAAAAGTTATGTCGGTTGATATCGGCAGCTCAACCATCAAATTCCTCGTTACTGAAGGTAAATATCCACATACTTTCAAAGTTCTGGATTATCGACTCGTTCATATAGGCACAAAAGAAAAAAATATAACTTCGGAGGAATTAAAGGAAATAATTAAAAATACTTACCAATCGCTGGAATGTAAAATGAGCGAGGTAAGAACCTTAATAAAACCTCAACATGAAGTTGTAAGAGTGGTAAAACTTCCTGATGTAGATGATGATGAACTGAAAAAAGCCGCTGGATATCAATTGGATAGATATGTTCCATTCAGCAGGGAAGAAGCGGTATTTGATTGTACCCCGATCGCTGGAGCTTCGGCTGTCAGCGGGATGAAAAAATGTGTGCTGGTCGCCATCAGGCGCGGTTATATTGAACAGCATTGCAAACTTTTTGAAACAGCAAACATTACTCCTGTAATTATTGATGTTGAATCTGTTGCGGTTATGAATGCGTACATTGCGGCAGCAGCAGTGTTTAATAAAGATAATGGAATTCCTGTAGACGATCAAAATGTTGCTCTTGTACACATCGGAGCCTCTCACACGGGATTAAGCATAATGAATGCTGAAACACCGGTGGCATCCAGGTCAATAGATATGGGTGCCGATAGCATTGTTTCACAGGTTATAAAAATATTGAACGTTGAACCCATTATTGCCATTGATAAATTGCAGGATGATCAGCTTGAAAATAATGATGTCTCTATTGTGATTAATGAATTCGTTAATCGTATTTGCAAAGAACTTAAAGCTTCTCTTTCATATTGTAAAAGAGAATTTGATGTCGATGTTAAAAGATTATATATTACCGGCGGTGCGGCAGTCAATAAAACAATAATAAGCAAAATTAATGAAATAATTGGCCTGCCGACACATCAATTCAATCCTTTTGAAAACACTAATCTTTCTGCTTTAGGAGAGGGGAAAAATGATTTTATTAAAAATGCTCCAGCATTTGTTCCTCTGTTCGCTTTAGCTGTAAGAGAATCGTAGAGGCATAATATAATGAGTCCTTCACTTATACAAATAAATCTGTCAAACGTAAATAAAGCTAAGCGGAATAAAAGACCGCAGCAGAATAAAGCGTCTAACATGATTGGTATTATTGCATTAATAATAATTGTTCTTGCTGCAGCCTTTTATCTTTATGTAAATTTAAAAATTAAAAAAATTAAACAGTTGAAAAATGAATACAGCCTTATAGAAAAACAATTCATTGAAGCTAATAAATTGAGCGAATTGAATGATAAATTAAATGAAAAAGTCAGCACCCTTAATAAATGTAAATCAAGAAGAATTAATTTGGCGGATAAATGGCTCGAATTGGCTAAATTAACCCCCGAAAATATCTGCCTCATTGGTATTGAAATAGTTCCAACTGATAAACAAGCCAATTCACAAAAAGTTGTAATCAATGCCCGGGCGGATAATTCAGTTGACGAATCCGCTATTTTGCACTTTCTTGATATTCTCGAAAGAAACGTATTATTGACAAATTCTTTTAAAGACATTACTCTCTCAGCTGTTTATTCGGATGGCGATGAAAAAGCATTTAGTATTGAACTACTGGGGAATAATAAAAATAAGAAAAAATAATGAAAAAAGAACAAATAGAATATACTGTTTTAATTTCCATCGGATGCATTGTCGCGTTGTATGTTTGTTTTATATTTTTATTAAAACCTCAGTGGGGAAAGTTTAAGAAAAATTCCAAGTCGGAATCGGAACTAACGGTAAAGTTAGAAAATGCCCAAAGGAAAATCAGGAGATTACCGGCTTTAATGAAAAATGTTGAAAGACTTCAGGCAGAATTGTTAACTGAGGAGAAAAAATTACTGGATAATGAGTTTGGGGAATTTGTGAAAATGGTAAAAAATGCTACCGAAAAATCAGGCTTAAAACTTAATAAAATTTCTCCCGATTTGAATGTCGCAATTCCAAGAAGTGAATTCTATACGGAAAAATGGGTTACAATTGAATCTAAAGCCCCATATCACGTTTTTGGTGAATGGTTGTATGAGCTTGAAAAACAATCCTCATACGCTAGAATTGTAAGTCTTTCAGTTAAATCTCAGAAAAAAGATATGGGAATTCACGATACTAAAGTTACCATTGGTTTTTTAACAAAATCTGATAGTAAATAATCGGATAAAACTTATAACATTTATGAAACCTTTCCTAAATATATTGCTTTTAACCTTTTTGGCCGTTTGGCCTCTCGCAGCTTACTCTGATTACGATTCGGCCGGAGTTAGAGATCCTATGGTAAGAACAGTTTGGCAAAAAACTAAAAAGACAACAAAAAATAATAAGAATAACCAAATCCAAATTAGCCAACAGGATATTTATAATATTCTTAAGAAATGTAAAATTGGTGGAGTAGTTATCTCAAATAATAAACGTCTTGCATTGATTAATGACAGATTGCTTGCCGAAGGCGATAAGATATTGCCCGATTATGATGTGTATATTAATAAAATTGATTATAAAATGATAAAATTTTCTTTAAACGGGCAAATAGCAACGTATTCGTTAAGTGTATCAAAATAATGGAGAAATACTTTGAAAACTATAAATAAAATATTCCTATTCTGTTATAGCATTTTAGTTAAAAACGCTCTCTTATGCTGCTTTATTCTAATTGCTACAGTGCTCTCATCGGCCGATAAAACTAACACTGTTCAAACAAGAACCGCGCAAATTAATACGTTTATTGATGACTCTGAAGGGAAAAATACACCGGGTGGCGATGCTAAAAATGAAATCGATAAAGATCAAATAAAAAAAATCGATCCAACTGCCATAACTATCGCGCAGAGAATTTCAAGTGATAAATTAACTAATGAAGCTGACCTTATTACTTTGAATTTCAAAGATGCCGACCTTAGAAATATTTTGCGCATGATTGCGCGAAGCGCACAAGTAAATATTATTGCCGGACCTGAAGTTAGAGGTGCTGTTACTATGGAATTAAATAAAGTCGGCTGGGAACAAGCTTTGGGACTGGTTCTTAATGTTAACGGATATACTTATTTGAAAGAAGGAAATATTATTCGTGTCGTTAGTGCGGGAAATGCTGATAAAGAACCTCTTACCGTCGTTGTTATTCCTCTGAGTTATGCAAAATCAGATGAAATTGTAACTATTATTAAACCGCTGCTTACTCCTGAAAGAGGTGAAATCCAAAGTGATTCAAGGGCAAATGTTGTTATTATTAACGATATCCCTACAAAAATAAGTCAACTCAGTAAAGTTATAAAAAATCTTGATCAGCCAACACCACAAGTGCTTATTGAAGTGAAATTCGTAGAAATCCAAGTCGGTAATACCGATACTATCGGGATCGATTGGAGCGATTTTAGCGATTATGGCGTTGTAATGCATGATGTTATGTACACTTTCGATAAAGAAATTAGTCGTGACAAATCTCGCGACAGAGCAAGCGGGACCACTTTAGCAAAAGCCGATGCCACAAGAAACTATAGTCAGATTAAGGATAGAACTTCAGCATATCAGTTCTCTCCGGATGATTTCAGACTCGCATTCAGTTTGCTTGCCAACGACCAGAGAGCAAAAGTTATAAGTAATCCTAAAATTCAGACTCTTGATAACAGAAAAGCAATTATCAGGGTGGCAGAAACCCACTATAAACCTACTTTTACTTATAATAAAGAAACCGGTGCTTATGAAATTAATAACCTTGAAGATATATATGTCGGTATTACATTGGAGGTAACTCCACATATTAATTTGAATGGATATATAACACTTGATATTCTTCCTACTGTCAGCGCACTCGCAGGAAATCAGATCATTCAGGGAGTCGAGGTTCCAATTGTTAACGAACGTATGATCGATGCTCGTGTAGCTCTCAAAGATACATATACTGTCGCGATAGGCGGTATGATAAAAGATGATTGGGTTACTTCAAGAAATTCGATCCCATATCTCGGTGATATGCCGTATTTTGGTGAATCTGTTTTTGGTTGGGATAGAAAAGAAAAAATAAAAAATAACCTTGTTATTTTTATAACAGCTACTATTGTAAAACCGGACGAGAGCAACGAAAGATGGAACAAACAATTAAGAGAAATGCACATGAGTCCGAAAGGTGGATTTGAAGACGTTATTACAAATTATCCTGCCTGGCACAGACTTGCTTTATCTGATGTTGAAATTCAAGAAATGGAACAAGCATTAATTATGGACGCTTCAACAAATCGCTACGTAAATGTTAATACAGAGATGTTTCATTCAACAATTGGAAGCAATTTAACCGATTGAAACAATTGAAACGATTGAAACGATTGATACGATTGAAATGATTGAAATGATTGAAATGATTGATACGATTGAAATGATTGAAAAGTGAGTACAAACGAAGGGCGGGGTGGTTCTTAATTCCCCTCTACAGATCTCGGACCCCGCGTATGCCGGGGGGGTGGCGCAAAGCGACGGGGTGTGTTATGATCTTAAAACTTACCGGGCGCTTCGCGAACCCATTAAACCTTAAACTTTAAACCTTAAACTTTAAACTCCA
>JAOZNZ010000418.1 GCA_029933535.1 bacterium
CAAAAGCGGTAGTTGACCAGAAAAAGGTAGGTAAAATTTATGTTACGGGACTTGGCTTACCGTCGGAAATGGCGCCATACGTTCATAAAGGTGCCGTTAAATCATTTCATCTATGGAATCCTGTTGATTTTGGATACGTGGTAGTCAAAATCACTCATGAAATTCTTGCAGGTAAAAAACCAAAACCAGGAGTTGTTTATGACACAGGTCGAATGGGGAAATTCACAGTTGATAAAGACAACAATACATCAATGGGCAAGCCGTTTATTTTTGACAAGAGCAATATAGATAAATACTCGAAGATATTTTAAATTGACCTAATTAACCTAATTTCTAATTGATCTAAAAAATAACCAATAAACAAAATTCAAGTAAATACTTCTTCGTTTGTTTATTTCTACTTATTGTATTTTGGGAATTGATTAGATTAATTAGGTCAATTAGAAATTAGGTTAACTTTTTTGACACCTGACATCTGACTCATGAGCGCATTAATTGAATTAAAGAATATTAAAAAACATTTCTCCGGAATTAAAGCTCTTGATGGTGTTCATCTAACAGTTAAATCCGGAGAAATTGTCGCATTAATAGGCGAAAACGGCGCAGGGAAATCAACAATAGTAAAAATTCTTACGGGTATTTACCAACCGGACAGTGGAGAAATTTTTGTTAAGGATCGCAAAACGAAAATTGATACCGCGAAGACAGCCTGGAATGCCGGAATCACTGCAATTCATCAGGAAACGGTATTATTTGATGAGTTAAATGTTATGGAAAACATTTTTATGGGGAGAGTTATAAAAAACCCGCTTGGATTTTTAGACAAAAAGAAAATGTTTGATGTAACGGAAGAATTGTTGAAAGAAGTTCACTTGACTGACATTGCGCCTGACACACCTTTAAAATCCTTAAGTTTAGCCCAGCGGCATTTAATTTCTATAGCTCGCTCTTTGTCACATAATGCTGATGTTGTGATACTTGATGAACCTACTGCGGCGTTATCATTGGGAGAGACGCAGGATCTTTATAAGATCATCAGAAAATTAAAGGAAAAAGGGAAGGGAATTTTATTTATTTCCCACAAATTTGAAGAATTATTTGAACTGTGTGACCGTTATTATGTTTTTAGGGACGGGAAATATATCAGCGATGGAAAAATGGATGAAGTTACTGAAAAAGAGCTGATAAAAATGCTTGTTGGCAGAGAGATAGGCCAAATTTTTCCTAAAGAAAATATTAAATTAGGTGATAAAGTATTAGAAGTCAAAAATTACAGCAATGATGTAGAATTTAAAAACATTAATTTTAACCTGCGGAAAGGGGAAATTCTCGGCTTTTACGGCTTGGTTGGCGCTGGGAGAAGTGAATTATTCAAATCCATAATGGGTTTATCAGAGGAATTGAAATCATCCGGAGAAATATTTTTAAACGATAAAAAAATAAAGTTCCCCGACGCTAAAACAGCAATCGATAACGGAATCGCTTATTTACCCGAAGACAGGCAGCATTGCGGCACGATTTTAGAGATGTCATTAAAAGAAAATATAACATTACCGTTATTAAATCGAGTTACCAAAAAAGGTTTAATATCTGAAGAAAAAGAATTGTCGATTACAAGAGAATACGGTAATAAATTGATGATAAAAGCCGATAACTGGCAAATGCCGGTCGAAGAATTGTCAGGCGGGAATCAACAGAAAGTAGTTATCGCAAAATGGCTGGCGGTAAAGCCTAAGATTATGATCCTTGATGAACCTACAAAAGGAATTGATGTGGCATCGAAAGCGGCGGTACATAAATTTATAAGTTCACTTGTTTTGCAGGGATTAAGTGTGATTTTAATTTCATCTGAACTGCCGGAAGTTATGGGATTATCCGACAGAATTATCGTGATGTACAAAGGGGAAATAAAGTCGGAAATTAATCGTGATGATTTTAACGCGGAAGAAATAATGACTGTCGCGGCGGATGTAGCATCTGATCTTGGCTAAATGATATATAAATTTAACCACAACTTGTCCCGAGGCCGAAGGCGCTCGTGGATAAGGGACATAAAATTATATTTTTATTGCCACTAAGGCACTAAGACACGAAATTATTTTAGCAGTTTTTAATACAAAGAAATTTTATTTATTAGAACAATAATTTTAATTAATAAAAAAAGCCTGTTTATATTATTTGTGTCTATTCGTGTCCATTAGTGGTTAAAAAAATAAAATTGTGTTAATTTGTGGTTGAATTTATATTAGTGTCTAAAAATTTTTATAAAAATGAGACAAAAATTTAAAAGCAGAGAATTTTACCTCCTGATCATAATTGCCGCAATTGTTGCCGTAACAGGTTGTATAACACCATCGTTTCTAACAGCAAGCGGGATATCCTCTTTGTTTGAAGATTCGTCAATTCTGATTATATTATCTTTGGCGCAAATGATAGTTATGCTGACAGGCGGAATTGATTTATCTCTCGCGTCAAATATAGCTCTTACAGGGATGGTGGTGGGAAAAGTCTGCCATTCTCATCCTGATTCACCGATTTTGTTGCTGGTTTTTCTCGCTGTATTTGTAGGATTGCTGCTCGGAATGTTTAATGGTTTTCTTATCGGATATTTAAAATTGCCGCCGTTGGTTGTAACTTTGGGAACAATGAACGCCTATCGCGGATTAACGTTTATAATATCTAATGGCGGGCAATGGATAAAGTCTCAGGATTTAACGGAAAAGTTTTTGAATTTTCCGCACATTTCTTTTTTGGGAATTTCAATGATTATTTGGATTGCGATTTTTGTCGGAATTTTTATGTATATTTTCCTGAATAAAATGAGACTCGGAAGAGAAATTTACAGCATCGGTAATAATGTCCTGGCTTCGGAATACGTTGGCCTCAAAATCTCAAGAAATATTTTCTACGCTTATTGTCTGTCAGGCTTGCTCGCGGGACTTTGCGGATATTTGTGGGTGGCAAGATTCGCTGTCGCTTATACTGAATTGGCGCAGGGGTATGAATTGCAAACAGTCGCTGCTGTCGCAATCGGAGGAATAAGCAACCTTGGCGGTATAGGCACTGTTCCGGGAGCTATACTTGGAGCGCTGCTGTTAAGTTTAATTGCAAATGCTTTACCATCGATGGGAATTTCACCATTCTGGCAGTTAGCTATTTCCGGTGCTGCGATAATTATAGCTGTAATAATAAATAGCAGGAGTAATAAAACACTAGTGTCCTATATTGTAAAGAAAGTGTAATTTGACGATAGAATTCCGGATACACAAGTGTCGCAAGATACGAAAGGCGATGCTTGTCATCGGCGTTGTATTTTGTGGTGTTTGGGTGCCGGAAGACTATCGCCTGGTAAGGTTGGTCTCTTTTGGCGTATAATCGTCCCGAAATCATCGCGCATACACTTGGTATGCCCGTAAGATTTTGGTACAATTCTCCATCCAAACCAGACCAATAAAATTTAACCTTCTTTACAATACAGGACACTTATGAAGAGAATTTTGAAAAATATGGTAACAATGAGAGAGTAGAAACAATTGACCTAATTGATCTAATTGATCTAATTAACCTAATTGACCTAAGGAATAACCAATCACCAATTACCAATGAGCAAAATATAAGAGTTCAGTTTGTGATTTGGACATTAGATATTGGGATTTATTTAGGTCAATTAGAAATTTATAAAATACAAAAAATATATGCCTGAAGACAACCAAACAGATTTACGCTACAGCGTTTCCGATAAGCGAAAAA
>JAOZNZ010000419.1 GCA_029933535.1 bacterium
CGGTGTTCGGTGTTCGGTGTTCAGTGTTCGGTGTTCGGTGTTCGGTGTTCGGTGTCAGGTGTCAGTGGTCAGGTGTCAGTGGTCAGTGGTCAGAGGTCCGTGTTTGTCCGTGTTTGTCCGTGTTTGTCCGTGTTTGTCCGTGTCAGTAAACATCAATCCATCAATCCATTAACCATTAACCATTAACCATTAACTATTAACTATTAACTATTAACTATTAACTATTAACTATTTCCATCACTCTATCACCGGCGGAACAAGAAAAAATCCGTCAGAAGTTTCCGGTGCAGATTGTAATGCTTCTTCATTACACAAAGAAGGTTTTATATCATCTTTTCTTTTTACATTCGTCAAAGAAAGAACGTGAGCCGTCGGTTCAACATCTGAAGTGTTAAGTTCATTTAGTTTGTCCACATAGGAAAGTATTTCCTGAAGATTAGGAACAAAATTATTCATATCAGCATCATCTAATTCCAGTCGGCTTAGATTTGCCACATATTCTACATCTTTTTTTGTAATCATTTCTTTTTGAATGTTAATATAGCTTTATTTGCCGCTGAAAGTTGCGATTTAAGATCATATACCTCTGATTCAAGATTCTTATTTTTGCTGCTCACATCATTAAATTTTGAATAAAGATTGTCATAAGCTGTTTTATATTTTTGATGCAAATCCGTGTTAGTGTTTATCGACTTATCTTTCTCTGATAATTGTTTTCTTAATTCAGATATCTTTTTCGATAAAACTTGAACATGCTGAGCTTCTACCGTAGATAATTCATCTCCTTTGGTTGCGCGGCCTGTGGTTGCATTGTTAAGTTTAGTTGTAAGTTCCTGAATATATATATTTTTTTGAATAAGGAGCTCGTTTAATTCTTTAATCAATTGATCGGTTTCTTTATTATCATGCGCTTTTTGAAAGCCCAGGTTCTGCGTGATAAGTTCTAATACTTGAGCATTCTTTTGGCTGATTATATATTTTTGCTCCTGAATAGTTTTCTGCATTGCTGTAATTTCTTCCGACAAATCTTTGAAATTATCATTCACTTCTGCAGGGCGGGTTTCCACAGGTGCATTTTTTAGCCCGTCAATTTTAGATTGTAATTCCTGATTTCTTTGTTCGGCTGAATCTTGTTTTTGACTCACTTCGTTAAATTCAGACGTTATCCGTGCGATTTGCTGTCTCAATCTTTTGTTTTCTTCAATGGCTTTTTGAGCGTAATCAGTGTTTGATGTTTCATTTATAAGTTTATCAAATCGCTCCTGAAGTTGAGCCATCGATTGTTCAGCTTGCTTTTTTTCTGCAAGAACTTTCGTGCTCTCATCACTCATTTCCGAAATGCGATTCTGCAAAGTTGTGATTTCATTATCTTTTTCAGCTTCAGAATCATCAGCTTTGGCTTGTTCAGCCAGATTTGCAGCATCTTCAAGCAATTTTGCTTTTTCAGCAAGTTCAGTGTTCAAATCCTG
Source organism: bacterium (assembly GCA_029933535.1). GTDB lineage: Bacteria > Auribacterota > UBA3054 > UBA3054 > B51-G9 > B51-G9. The sequence goes on from JAOZNZ010000419.1 coordinate 1,470, forward strand.
CAATTCTTCTATCTGTTTTTGATAAGCTTTACCTTCATCAGAAGTATTCTGTACCTGTTTTAATTTACGAATTTTATCATCAAGTGATATGATCTGACGCTCAAGCTGATTACCTTTTGCTCGCTCCTGACTCAATTGAACTTTAAGTTCTTCAGATTGGGTTTTTAAGTCGATATATTTCTGAGTCGAAATAGTATTCCTTGACTTCTTTGATCCTTCTGATTTTGCGGCGGATGAGAGTAAATGGGCAAGTTTGTTTTTGATATTATTTCTTGCTGAATTTTTCTGTGACGCGTTGAAATCGATGGTAAGATTTTCCAGTTTGTCTTTTAGCTCGGCATTTTCTGACTTCACTCTCGCATGCTGTTCTTTAATATCTTTAATTGCATCTTTATGTTTACCGGTCAACGCTTTTTCTTTCGCTTTGAATTCCTGCTTTACTTTTGCGCGTTCAATTGAAACATGCTTATTAATAACAGCTCTAACCTGCGGACTTAATTTTGCCAGGTCACCTTTAGCTCCACTCCTTATTTCATCAGCCGATTTCTCTGCCTCTTTAAGCCACTTATTAACAAGTCTCTTCTGATTTTCATTTTGTGATATATCAAGATATTTCTGATACCATTCAACTGCGCGCTCTTTATCTTCAAGATGATCATCATAAATTGACGCTATTTGCAAATAAGCATCTTCATAGTTGGGATCAATCTGCACAGCTTTGTGAAACAGGCGTAGAGCATCTTTATATCTTTCAGTTTCCTGTAATTCAAGAGCCTGATTATATTTATCAATTGCAGGTGATTTTTGTTTTCTTGAGCAGCCTGATGTCATTATAAAAACAACAACACAAATTAAAGTAAAAGTATAAGTTATTATACGCATTTTTTATTCCGTAATAATTAGATTATCGCGCTCCCGCATTTTTAATCATCCATTCACTAACCCAGTTAGCATAAGATGTATTCGGTGCTAATTCAAGATAATAAGTGAAACTTTCTGTTGCATCTTCAGGCCTTTTCATTTTAATATATGTCAAGCCAAGAGTAAGATAACTATCTGCATATTTCGCGTTTTTTTCAATGGCTGTTTTGAAATATTTAACAGCTGTCGGGTAATTTGTCTGGGAATAATAAACAAGACCAAGATTATGATAAGCATTGGGAAAAGATGAATTGATATTGATCGCCTTCTGAAAATACTTCCTGGCCTGATCATATTCCTTTTTCTCCATCCTGCTTACTCCCTCTATAATTACTTCATCATAACTCTGGGGAATCTTGCGTGCAGCTTCAAGTTCTTTTTCTTGTTGCTCAATGATGAGCTTTTTCTCCTCGCGTTCCTTTCTTTCTTTTTCCAGTTCGGCCTGTCTGCGCTGATTTCTTTCTTCAGCTTCTATCAGGTTATATTTTTTCTGAAGCTCTTTGATTTTTGAAACTGCTGCATCAAACTCTTCTCCGGGTTTCTTGCAAATATCAAGATATGTTGAATAGTATTCAATTGCAAGTTTCGGTTCGTTAAACTCTGTTTCATACAGCTTTGCTATTTCTTTATTTAAATATGTTCTCTTTTCATCGGTTGAAATAGCTTTTTTGTAATACTTCAACGCTTCTTTAGGTAATCCATTCGTCAGGGAAATCCTAGCGAGATTCTCATACCTGTCAGCTTCTCCCTGAGCTTGTTTTTGACGGATGTCTTCACGCGATATCTTTTTCGTCACTTCAGCATTTGCGGAAGCTTGAACGTTTGGATTCGTAACAAGCGACTGATTAATCTTCTTTTGAAATGATTCGGTTTCTAAATCAGCAAGTTCGGGGTTCAGTTTCTGAAGCAATTTATAAAATACTTTTGTCTTTGCTATGTTATTAAACTTATCGCGATAAATTACAAGCAAATGATGAATAATTGCTGAATCATCCTTTTCTAATGATAACGCCTGCTCATAAGCATTTATTGCTTTCGCCCACTGTTCACTGTGTTCGTAGCATTTACCTATAGCAGAATAAAGCTTTGCACTCCTTTCTCCCAGAGAAGCTGAATGAAGATAATTCTTGGCTGCAGCGTTATACGATCCACTTTTGTAGAACGCATTTCCCAACTTAACATACAGCAAAGGATTCTCCGGATCATACGTTGAAGCATGCAGATAGGAAAGAACAGCTGATCTCCAGTTCTTTTCTGCCGCATATGCGGAACCAAGTCCAATCCATGCCAAAGCGTTTGTTCGACCTGTTAACTCAAGAGCGGTAGAAAATTCTCCACCGGCATATAACGGCCATCC
>JAOZNZ010000420.1 GCA_029933535.1 bacterium
AATAAACAAACGAAGAATATCATCTTTTGGGTTTTGTTCATTGGTTATTCTTTAGGTCAATTAGAAATTAGGTTAATTAGAAATTTATTATCATGATCATAGATTTTCATACACATGTTTTTCCTGATAACGTTGCGCCTAAAGCAATAAAGGCTTTAGAAAACGCTGCAGAAATGTTTGATATAAAAGCTGTTGCAGATGGAACGCTGAATTCTCTGAAAATATCAATGGTAAAGGCAGATGTTGATTGTTCGGTGACTTTCGGCGTGGCAACAAAACCGTCACAGGTTCCTTCGATAAACAATTGGGCAATAGAAAACAATGATCCTGATGCAGGAATAGTTTTCTTCGGCGCGATGCATCCTGATTACGAAAATTCTTTGGAAGAAATCAAAAGGCTTACCGAAGCTGGAATTAAAGGGATAAAGCTTCACGGTGAATTTCAAGATTTTCCTGCTGATTCGGAAAAAATGTTTCCTGTTTATAAAGCATTATCCGATGCCGGGCTTTTTGTAATTTTCCACTGTGGAGATGATCTTTTCGCGGGTGATTCCGGTAATTCTTCTGCAGCAAGAGTAAGAAATGTTACGGATAAATTTAAGAATTTAAAAATAATTGCAGCTCATGGCGGATCATTCAAGCAATGGGAAGAATCTATAAAACATCTTTCCAACAAGAAAAATATTTGGATAGATATTTCTTTTCTTCCCGGATATATTTCAGATGAACTTTGGAATGAGCTTTTAGAAAGATTTGGATATGAAAGAATCCTGCTTGGATCTGATTTTCCATGGATGGCTCAACAAACAGTTATTGATTGGCTAAAATCCAAAAACCTTGATAAAAAAATTGAAACCGCGATTCTTGGTGAAAACGCAGAAAAATTACTGGAACTTTGTTCGTAGTTCGTAGCTGGTAGCTGGTAGCTGAATAACGAATATCGATTAACGATTTGAGATTTTAGAAGTTAAATAAATCGAATGTCTAAAATCGATGTTCCTTGTTCTTAAATCGAGTTTATTTTCCCCTGTTTTAAGTGGGATGGCCACAGATGTGGGTGGTTCTTCCACCTTTAAACCTTAAGCGAACAAAGTGAGCAACCTTAAATCCCGAGTGCAAAGCACAAAGGGATAACCTTAAACCATAATCTTTATGAGAGTTATTGCACTATACGGTCCAAAAGACCTTCGCGAAGAAGAATGGCCGAAACCCGAGCCGGGTGACGGTGAAGTCAGAATAAAAATTAAATCAGTTTGTATTTGTGGTTCGGATACAACGCAATATACAACCGGTGGAATAGATAATTCTAAAACACCTGTTCCATTCGTTCTCGGGCACGAAGTTGCCGGACTTATAGATGCTGTTGGCAGTGGAGTTGAGAATTTATTTGAAGGAACACCTGTAGCGGTTGAACCTGACATGCCTTGTATGCAATGTGAATTGTGTTTAACAGGGCGGCAGAACATTTGTCCCGACGTAAAATTTCTCGGTGCATCGCCAACTCACGGCGCACTTGCTGAATTTATAATTGTACCTGCTCAAAACGCATTACCGGTAAAAGCGCCGGTAACTTTTGCTGAAATTGCATGTATCGAACCTTTGGCGATAGGAATCTATGCAGCCCAAAAAATGAAAATTTCTTCCGGTGATACCGTTGCGGTTTTCGGTTCAGGCGGAGTTGGGATTTCATGTATGATAGCCGCAAAAAAATCAGGAGCAAGAATTATTGCGGTTACTGATAAAGTTCAATCCCGACTTGATATAGCTGAAAAATACGGCTCTGAAAATACCATAAATATTAATGAAGAAAATCCCGTGGAAAAAATACTCGATTTAACAAACGGAAGAGGCGTTGATGTAACTATAGAAGCAGCCGGCGAATTAACGGCTCTCCAGGATGCAATCAGCTCTGCGGCAATTGGTGGTCGTGTAGCTATAATTGGAATTCCTCATGAACAAGAATGGAGTTTTCCTGCTGCAATTGCAAGGCGTAGAGAACTATTGATTCAAAATATCCGCCGTTCAAATCACACAACAGAAATTGCGATTGACTGGATCGAGCGGCGCGAAATAAAGTTAGCCGGATTTATATCACATAATCTTCCCTGGGAGAAAGCTGAAGAGGGTTTCAACAAAGCTGCAGCCTGTGAGGAAGGCACATTAAGAATCAGCCTCGAACCTGAAGAAATAGAGGAGCCTTTTTATCCTTAAATTAAATTGAAATTTATTAAAACTTCAATTTTGGTGTTATACTTTTTAAGTGGCCTGACCTTTAATTTTATGGCGAAGTAGTTTTCGTTTAATTACAGAAGTCCTTGACTCAAAGAATTGAAAAAACAATTAGAATGTTGTATAATAAAGGGTTAGAGGACAAAATCAAGAGATTTTGCTAAAATTAAATATGAATTTAAAAATGACCCCTTTATTCTAAAATGAACCAAGAATTACTTCCGGTTTTTTTGCCTGACGCCACCATTATTAACAATCTTGTTTGCTATCAAAAAAATGAAGATCGAATCTATTATTTTGTTGGTTGCGAACCTGTTTTTTCTCATCACATTGACGATAAAATGGAATTCAAATATATAACCAGCTCCTTAGTAACCAATGGCAAATGTAAGCAAGTTGATATTATCAGAACTTTTGGTGTAAGTAAAATCGGCGTAAAGCGTTGGGCAAAAGTTTATCGCGAAGAAGGAATTAGCGGATTTACCAAAAAGAAAGGTGAGAAAATAAAAAGGACAGGTAGTGTTTTAACAGATAATAAATTAAAACAAGCACAGAAACTTTTTGATGAAGGGGAAACAAGAACTGACGTTGCTAATGAAATTGGTGTTTTACGAGATACTTTAGTAAAAGCAATTTATGACGGTCGCATTATCGAAACTAAAAAAAAAATATAAAATCTAAAAGCGAACGTACTGCCGAAGATGCCAATGCTGCCACAGGAATGGGAACAGCCTGTCATCGAACTAATGAAAGAGTGATGGCGGCACTCGGTCAATTAAACGGTGCGACAACATTATTTGAAGATAATAACGATGTAAAATTTGGCGGAGTTTTGTTTGGGTTGCCGGCTTTATTAAGCAACGGTTTATTATGTTTTAAACAGAAAGATTTTAAAATTCCTGAAAACTTTTATACTAATACACATATATTTTTATTTCTCGCATATATGGCATTATCAAGAAAAAAAATATTGAACAACTTCGTTATTTACCAATTGGAGAACTTGGGAAAGTACTTGGTTTAGACAAAGCACCTTCAGCTCAAGTTGTCCGTAAGAAAGTAAAAGAATTAGCTTATTCTGCCGATATAAAAAACTGGGGAAAAGATCTTGCAAGTTTTTGGTTGGAAGAACAAGAAGATTATATCGGGATTTTTTATATAGATGGACATGTAAGAACGTATTACGGAAATGTTGCTAAACCAACCAAAAAATACGTTTCAGGAAAAAAACTTTGTTTGCGCAGTATGGTAGATTATTGGGTAAACGATAGTCTTGCTCGACCTATCATGGTTGTTAGACATACATCAACCCAAGGACTAATCCAAACAATAGAGCAAGAAATAATCCCGGATATTCTTGAAATTTTACCTAACCAACCATCTAAAGAAGAATTTGAAAAAGATTCGAAATTATATAGATTTACATTAATTTTTGATCGCGAAGGATACAGTTACGATTTTTTTGAAAGACTGATGAAAGATCATCAGATTGCTTGTATAACATATAAAAAATA
>JAOZNZ010000421.1 GCA_029933535.1 bacterium
GAAAATAAATGGCTTTGTATTAAAAATTGTTTTGTCGTAAATTGTTTTGTCAAAATAATTAAAATTTAATGACAGAATAATTATTCTATAAGTAGCCTGATAAATTCAAAACAATTTAAAAATCAAATATCACTTTTTGAAAAAATTATATAAAATGTTGTGTTCATGTGCAATTCAACTGCTGGTTTAAAGTCTATGGGATGGTAGTGAAATTTATTTATTAATAAATAAAAAATTATTCTGCCATCAATTATTTTGCCTTTAATAATATTATATTTAATCGTACTCCCCCTAAATCGTACTGCAAATATTATTTAACGATTGAAACGATTTGGTGATTTAATTATTTTGTATTTAATAATATTAATATTTAATCGTTCTGCAATTTAATCGTTCTGCCTTTTTCTTGCTTCGGATAATGCTTTCCGGAGTTCGGTGATTTCACCGTTATATAGTCCGTTAGTATAATTCCAGACCCATAGCAATGCACCCGCATAACCTTCATCATAACAATTTTTTCTTAGTTCTAAAACTTTTTCAGCACCGTCTTTGTTGTCTTTCGCCTGATGAATAAAGACACCATATTCACCAACAAAAGCCGGTAGACCTGATTTATCGATTGCGTCCAATTCGTGTGCATCGCGGTTAATTAACAATTTATTTCTCCAGGGATAAACGTGGATATCAAGAAAATCTATTTTGCTTTTAGGGGAAGCAAAAACAGAAGGTCGGGGAGGGAATCTGGCATCGGGATTTTTGCTGACCTGTATTCCATTTATCGGTTGTCTTTCGTGAGCGTCGGAAGTCCACATACCTATTGTAACAAGTCCGTTCGGGTCTTCTTCATGGATTACGTCAGTAAGTTGATTTGCCCAATAAAGAAAAGATTCATCAGCGCATTTTTGGCGCGAATCAAAGTCGGCCATATTGTAAGATTTCCCGTTCGCGACTTTTATAATACCATTAGTAAGATTAAAAGGAGCACTCATTGAATACAGACAAGTTTCATTAGCAAGCGACCATCCGAGAATAGTGTTTAATAAATTTGGATCGGCGGCTTTGATAAAGCGGATAGTGTCGCGTGCAGCCTGTTTTCTGGCGTCAATAAATCCCTGTAAAAGAATGTCGGCATTATGGTCGGTAACTCTTTTATCGGCGTTCTTAAGTCCTTTTATGGCTATTGCTTTATATTTCGCATTCGCGGGTTTTAAATCTAAAATAGGGACAACGTAAATTTTGTGTTTAGTTGCTAAGCGCAGGAAATCACAAAAATTTTCCATATATTCTTTGTTGAGTGTTTTAGCATCAGTACCACCCCAGATCCCGTTACCTTTATAATCTGTTCCCCATAGCCATACACGAACAGTATTAGCGCCGAGGGATTTCATTTCTGCAAGAACTTTGTCTATTCTTTTTGAATTATAAGTTCCGATATTAAAAGTTGCGTGAGCAAATCTATTATCATAAATATCGCCAACGGTATGATTATAACCTTCCGGAACGAAGATTTTCCCGGTTTTTTCATAAATAAAATGTCCCGGTTTACCTTTTCCTTTTTTAACAGTAATTTTCGGAATAAGTTTTACATGTGTTTTAATTTTTGGTTTTATAGTCATAAATTTTTGTGTGTAAGAAACAGAGGGTGCTTTAATTCCTTTAAATTTAATATTATCAAAAGAGGCTATGTTGCCATAATTAATCAAAGAAACATGACCGCTTTTATATTTTTTATTTTTAAATTCTGATACTTTTTTCCCGTTGACATAAATCTTCATTAATGGACCTGTCATTTTCACGCTGAGTTTGTTGCTTTTTTTGTTTGGAACCGGAGTAAAAACGCCACCCTCTTTTATTTCCGTGTTCATACAAATAGCTGTTACAGCTCCATGCGGATAAAGAATTACAAGATAACCGTTATTCCAAGGGGCTTCATACAACGGCATTTCAGAGCGGAGATGAAATCCTGCCCAGGTTGATTTCGGTGCGAGGAATTCTTTATTTATTTCTATATCAGCTTCGATAACAAAATCGTTAACGGGTCCAAAACCGGAAACAAACATCCCGCTGTGGGAAATTTTATCATTACTAACTAATTTCCCGTTTTTAACTTTCCAGGTATCGGTTTTCAGGATCCATTCACTTGGGATTTTACCATCAGAAAAATCCCAACTATCGCTGAATTTTGAGGAGGAGTTTTTTTGAGTGGCCTGACATGCTGTAACAGAAAAAAGCAAAGAGCCGAGAAGTAATTTAATAATATAAGATTTTAGTTTCATAAAAGTTCTCTTACAAGCGGTTAAAATTGTTCTGCAAACTATTGTATCATATTATAACAAAATCAACCCTGAAAAGGCGAGAGGAATTTTCTCTTTTGCTCTTATACCTTAAATCGGATTTAGAAAATCCAACTGACCTTGTGTCGGTGGTTTATAAATTTATCACTAGTGTCATGTCAACGCTGTAAAGTTATCAAAAAGGATGTAGCTGCCGGAGAGCGGAGCGAGCCGGTGGAGTCCATCCCGATCAATCGGGACAGCCACATTTGTGTTTGATTAACTTTGCGAGTTTTGCGCCTTTGCGAGAGTTGTTTTATATTTATATTTTGATATTAAATTTAAAATGCAATCTTTTCTGTTTTTCTCTACCGACACAAGGTCGGCAGGAGAATATCCCGGCAAAATTTTTATGCAATGATATCATTTTTAAAAAAGAAATTTTGTTGCTTTCAATCGCTGTTTTTTGTATAATAAAAGTTATGAAAAATAAAACAAAAATCACACAAACTATGTATCGCAGAATATTGACCGCTATTTTTGCATCTTTTCTTTTCACTGTTATTTTGGCTAAAGCTGATCCACTTGATGAAACGTATCGTCAAACTTTTTACATAACCACCATCGGGGGTTTCAGTACCGCAGCCGGAATAAATAATATTTTTGATTATAAGTCGAATATGCTGGCAAAGGTTGGCGGAGTTATGCCGAAAAATATTAAAGTAGGCTATTCAAGAAGTTTTTGGCCGCTTAACCAAACTCAGGGATCTTATTATGATTATTTATTTAACCAGGCGGGGGCAGACTCACTTATAGATTTGGCGGTAGTTAGTGATACGCCTTACGGCAGCCATATAAACGGTATGCCGTGGGGCGATAGTCATATCCAATCACTTGATATTCTTCATAATTTTCTGGAAAAATATGACGGTGGAATTTATGTTCAGAAAGATAGAAATGGTAATATTCGCCAGGCTGCTCTGGAGCAAACTCCTTATGCAGACGAACAAGCTGGAGCTTTTTCCCCTTTTCTTGAAATGCAGCTTACTCTCTCGAGGAACGCGGATTTGGTTCAGCAGTATGTCGGACGCAACAACAGAACCGCTGCGCGGCTTTTGAAATGGTATCGCGAGCAGCATCCTGATCTGATAGTTTTTGGCAGTATGTCTTCGGAATATCATCAAAATGTATCAGCAAACCATGAATATTGCGATTACGGCGACTGGTCAATACAGGAGTTTCGCGACTGGTTAAGCGGAGAAGGACTTTATGTAGGCGAAGCACAGTACGCTAGTTTGGCGGCTTTTAATTCCGCGTTCGGGCTTTCGTATAGCTCGTGGAGTGAAGTTGAACCTCCGACAGCATTAAACTGGACCGCTGGAAGTTATTGGAGCAAATGGCATGAGTTCCGCATAGCACAAGCGAGAAACATTGAACAGGCACAAATTGACTGGACATACGAAGC
>JAOZNZ010000422.1 GCA_029933535.1 bacterium
TGTATTTTGTCATACCCGACCATGAATAAGTAATTGTATCAAACACAGTTCCTTTGATTTTTGGAGCAGCAAGTCGGCAGACAGCTTCTGCAATATACGTATCCGTTCCGAGAGGCAGCTGCGGGCCATGTAGTTCCATGCTGCCAACCGGAAGGAGAGCGACATCATTACCATCATTAATACGCTTAGTTAATTCCGGCCCGGTCAAATCACGAGCGAGAATTTTCCAATTTTTTTCCATAATAATTTTAATTTTCTGGCGTTAACAAATAAATTATTCGTTTATAATTTTAAAATCATTTTGCTGTAAATCATTTTGCGGAAAAAGAAGTTTGCAGAATAATGAACAGCAGAACAATTAAGAAGCAAACAAAACAAATCCCCGTGCGTAGTCCCCCTTATCAAAGGGGGTGCCCGATAGGGCGGGGGATTTTCCGGGAATATGATTTTTAATGTTCAAATATATGTCGAAAATCCCCCTAACCCCCTTTACAAAAGGGGGAATAGGCACGAATTACCGCTTTTAATTGATTTCTACAAATATTTTATCGAATTATTTACGTTTCAAATAGTAAATAAAAAATAATAAATAACAATTAATAACCTAATAATTCATTTTTGGATATTGTATCATAAAAAAATGTTTGAATCTATAACAATTTGAGATTCATTTATACTATTTGATGAGAATAATACGGAATTCATGTTGACAGAATGATATTATTATGATATCATATATACATGCCAAGAAAAATACGACAATTAATAAATGATTTGGAAAAGCACGGATTTACGAACAAAGGAGGACGTGGCAGCCATAGAAATTTTGTACACATAAAATGAAGAATAAATATACTGATAAGTATTTGAAAGTTGTTGAGTGGTCCGATGAGGATAATTGCTATATTGGGACATCACCGGGACTTTTTGCAGGTGGGGTTCATGGCAAAAATGAAGAAAAAGTGTTCAAAGATTTGTGCAATGTAATAGATAGCGTTATTAAAACAATGCGTGAAACAGGAATGACCTTACCAAAATCTACTATTAACAGAAACTTTTCCGGTAAAATAGCATTACGAATACCACCTGATTTGCATAAAACAATATTTATAAATGCAATGCAAAATGGCGAAAGTGTAAATAAATTAATTCAACATAAATTGGAAGCCTCAATTTGATTTATTCAATTTGATTTAAATTATTTTGTCACCAAATTGTTTTGTTAATTTTTTTTACTCTCGTTAAGGCGCGTTATTTCATTAGGCGGTTTTGGCTGTCGCAAGTAAATTTATCCCATTGGTATGCTCGCCTACCGATAATATTTTCACCTATAAAACACAGTTTATTCTGTGCATTGTAATAATATTTACTAATTGTACCATTGATTAAATTACTTGACAAGTCGCCCGCGAGGTCATAAAAATATAATAATAATACCTTTTGAAACGCCGGAATGCCTATACTAAAAGACTAAAGTAAGATGTTGAGTGAAAATATTTATCGAAAAACAACCTATTCCTAACACCCCAGATACGACCCCAATGATTATTCTCATAGAGTAAAATTGTGGATAACTCTACAAAAGGAAATATAGCGATCACCTTAAGCAATTGCATTTCGTGTCTTGACAAATCAAACCTCTTTACACTTAACTCAGTCCTCCCTGGGGGAGCTTTTCATTTATTTTATCATTTTTAAAATTAATATAAATAAAAATAATTATAACAATAGTTGATACGAAAATTAATAATAAGTATTTTAAAGTAAGCCAATTCATTTGGTCATAATATAATAAAGCATATTGCTTAGCCAATGCAAATTTTTGTTTATTTTTGTTAAAAATATCTTGTAAAAATTGATCGGATATATACGTTTTACTTAATACATCAATTAAATCAAAAAACCAAAAAATAAAAAATAAAAATGATGAAAATAAAAAAAATAAATTTCTTTTTAATTTTTTTCTTTTAATCATTTTATTGATAATATAAATATGTAAAATAAAATATAATAATAAAAGTAAAATTAAACTTAAAAATAATATATTATTTTTCCTAAGATCTTTAGTACATATTTTTAGAAAATGTACTAAATATTCTCTGTCTTTTATATTTGAAACGGAAAGATTATCAACCCGCTGTATAAATCTAGATTTATATGATATTTGTTCTAAATAATCAGCGCTTGTTTTTGTTGTATAATATGACATTATTAATATTATAAAAACATTAAATATAAACCACATTATAACAAGTTTTTTATTTTTTTTTCGCATTCTTTTTATTTTTTTGTTTTTTATTTGTATTCTCTTTATTATTATCGTCTGTGAATTTATTTACTAGAAAATCTCTTGTTTTTTCTGCCACAAATTCTACTATTGGTTGAATAACCTCCATAAATTTACCTGTTTTAGCCCCTAAGCTAGAAGTAATTGTTCCACCAACTCCATCAGCAACTATTGATGTCGTTTCATATCCTGCTTTAGTAGCATCTGCCGTTAAGTTCGCTATCTCTTCGCCCGGGGTCGGACCTGGGGTGTTAGGAATAGGTTGTTTTCGATAAATATTCTCACACAACATCTTGTTTTAGCCTTTTAGCATAGGCTTTCCGGCGTTTTGCGAAAAGGCTTTAGAGACTATCGTTTCATTGTTGTTTTAAAATATCAACCCATGACTTTAGTCGTGGGTAGGTATAAAAAACCGATTTTAACCGTTTCAACGGTTTATTTCATTAAATGAATACTTAAAACCGTTAAAACGGTTAATTTTTAGTTGACTACTTTGCCCCACGACTAAAGTCATGGGTTAATATTTATATTATGATAATAGTATCAGATTATTTTATGAAAGCAGTTAGAATAGGCTGTTTGTATTATTTATTTTTATATTTTCTTAAATTATGTATGAATATATTTGAATAAAATTCCTGTATTTTGAACACCCCAGGTCGGACCGAGTTAACTTACTTGTAATACGTTTCTTACATCACTATTTAAGCTGTTTTATTGTCTTAGAAGGCCCTTTTTGATAGTAAAAACAATGCTCTAAGGACTATTTTGAGCTATAATATTAATATAAACAACGCAATTTGCTGCACTTAACTTGGTCCAACCCCAGACTATTCAAATCCATTGCCTTCAATTTTCACGAGCTTGTTTTGAGCATTGTAATAGTACCGTGCTACTATTGTACCGTTTTCAGTTTTCGCTTTCAAGTTGCCTTAAGCCTGTGCTACATAAAAAAAAGAGGAGCGTAAACGCTCCTCTTTTTTATTAATTTCGCCTGTTAACTTCTTTAAATTTATTTACGGCGTAAAAGCGCAAGTCCGATTAAAAGTCCACCTAAAAGAAGCGATGGTTCAGGTACACCATTTAATACCAATACCCAGTCATTTCCTTCAGCTTCAGCGCCTGGAGGATCAAACTCAAAAATGGGAGCACCCGGTCCACTCAGAACTTCATCTATATAAGTGTAGTCACCTACGCGCGGATTGTACCATTCTGCCGTCATCAGTGCACCCGCGATAGCGAGTTGATCCATATTTACGCTTATATTGCGTCCATTGGCGCTGTAAATCATAGCATTATTACGATTTTCAGTGCGAGTAGCTTGAATAATAGTTGATTCACTCATATACCATAAGGAAGAACTAACTCCTTGAGTAATTTCGCCTGTATCACCATCAATCAAAGACTGATCAGGAATTCTGGTTAGAAACTGACTATTGCTAAC
>JAOZNZ010000423.1 GCA_029933535.1 bacterium
AAAGCCAAAACTAACGCTAATATAATCAAACCGAAGCCATAAACAACCGCTAAATTCAAACCGGCAAAAACAACTTTTTCCATTAATACCGGTTTGGTAACGTTGATAACGACAAATCCGGCATAAATCAGACTGTACAACGCAAACATATACAAGCCAATGCGCGTTTTGTAGGCTGATGCGTTGTCCGGCCCTGAATCTGCTGCAGGTTCATGTAACATAATTTTCTCCTCTATTAAATATTAAAATACAATTAAATTATCAAAATAAGAGCGAGAGTATACAGTATTCCTTTATAAAAAGCAATATGAAAAATGATATGATGTTGACTTTTTTTATAACAAAATATATAATATGCGCAACCTTGAAAAATAGAAAATTAATAATTTGAAGGATAAAACATGAAAAAAATACTGACAACAATAATTATTTTTGCATTGATATCAACAGCTTTCGCTGTAGAAGTTAAAACCGAGGTGAAAATACAAGCCGATAAAATTAATGCAAGAACAGCGCCTTTGATCAAACCGGGAAAAACCCCGTTCCGCGATGGTGAACTTTACTATAACGCTATGCCATCAACTCCGGCACAGGGAACAGCGGTAAAAGTTATTGAAACTCATGATGATATGGATTATATTTGTAGAATTTATGAACTGGCGACTCCGGGAATAGTTTACGAAATTAAAGAACTGCTTCGCCCGACAATTGACAAAGAAAACGGTAAAATATTATCAATCTGTAATGCCGATACTTTAAAGCAGTATTTAATAGTAACTGCACCGATCTTTCAGTTTTCACATATAGAAGATGTTATTTTTTCTTTGGATCAACCGGGTACAAGAGCTGTAAAATCAGGCTCAAAATACCTCGTTTATGAATGTAAAAACAGACTCGCTTCTGAACTTGTTCAATTGTTGGAAGGTACACTCCTCAGTGGATATGGCGATTTAGTGATCGATGACTCGGTTAATAAAATAATAATTAAAGATTCGCCAAGTTGGATTGACCATTCGGCAAATTATCTTCCTATGTTTGATATCTCGCCAAAAATGGTGAGAGTTGAAGCTGAAATTGTTGAGATCGACGCCGGTGAAAATTTCAATTTCGGATTAGCTCTTGAAGCATGGAAAGAAGCACTACCGGAAGAAGTTAATATGGATATCGATTGGAACGAAAACAAAGTTGGCGGCGGAGGAGGACCAAGCGGCTGGGGACGTTCTATCGCTCAGGCTGTTCGCATCAATGGTATGCGTCCTAAAGCGATGGCGAATTTTATTAATTACCTTGTGAAAACCGGGAATGCTAAACTTATATCAACACCGACAATTGTTGCAAGAAACGGTAAAATTGGTATAATTGCTTCGCGTGACACAATAAGTTACACTTCGTATTCATCGCCTGAAGAACCGCTTAATAAACAGGCTGAAGCAGGACTTGTGCTTAGTATCAAACCGATTATTGCCAGCCAGACTATTACACTTGATATTACAGCGACTATTGACAGTCTTATGGGCTATACAGATTCAGGTGATCCTATTATCAACAGCCGAAAAACTACTGCAGACGTAGTTCTTAAAGATGGTGAATTGTTTGCGCTTTCCGGTTTGAGAAAGGACACGATTTCGAAATCGAATTCCGGTGTTCCGATTCTTCAAAAAATTCCATTGCTCGGTTATTTTTTCAGACACGAAATTGATGTGAAAGCAACAAAAGAAATTGTTATTTTCTTAACTCCTAAAAGAATTACTTCCACAACAAGTGTAGAAGATAGAGAAAGAGAATTACTTAGAGCAGCAAAATCCGAAATTAATCAACTTCCAAAATCAGGTACCGAAAAATTCATCGACAGAGTTATTTATAATAAACTTGATTAATCGATTAAAGGTTTCAGGTGTCAGTGTTCAGGTTTCAGTAATCCGACACCTGACACCTGACACCTGACATCTGACATCATTTGCTCAAAGCAAACATAGCTACTCCTGCAGCAACCGATGCGTTCAGAGAGTTAATTTTACCCAGCTGATTTATTTTCACAATATAATCAGCCATGTTGATGATAAATTGACCTACAGATTTGTTTTCACCGCCAATTACAAGCAGCATTTTTTTTGTCGCACTATCCGGTAGATCATTGATTTCGACATCGCCTTTTGCGTCAAGAACTACAATTGAGTATCCGTCTTCCTTTGCCTTTTTTGCATAACTGTTAGCAAAATGTTCTTTTGTAATATTCATAAATTCAGTCGCTCCGGATGAGACTTTGACAACCGATGGATAAACATCCGGCACGCCTTTTCTTGGCAGCAAGACATTTTTAAAGCCGAAAATTTCCGCGCTGCGAAGAATCGCGCCAACATTATGCGGATCTTCAACATTATCTATCAGAAGAAGTCTATTGCTTTCCAAAGTTTTTTCAAAAGAGATGTAAGGATAATGTGAACAGTAAAGAACAACTCCCTGGTTGTCACGTGAATTGCAGAGTTGGATTAATTTCCCTTTATCGACAGATTCCACAGGAATATTATTTTGTCTGCATAATTTTACAAACTTTTCAATTCGTTTGTTATCTGACAGGCTTTGATTTATAAAAGCGCGGATAAATTTTCTTCTACCGGATCTTATTGCCTCGAAAACAGGATTAAATCCGTACAAATATTCGTTTACAGAAAAAGTATTTTTGGTATTCATGGGATAGTGATATGTTAATTAATTTTAAATTTCTAATTAACCTAATTTCTAATTGCTCTAAAAAAATTCCAAGAATCCAAAATACAATACACCAATTTGATTTATTTCTTCGTTTGGTCATTATTATTCCCCCTTTTTTAAAGGGGGTTAGGGGGATTTATATTAGATCAATTAGGTCAATTCTATATGTCTTTTATATTAAATAAAGTATACTTACAAAATGTGAAATGCTGCCGCATAAAACAAATATATGCCAAATTCCGTGATGATGATGTAGTTTATGCCACAAGTAAAAAGTGACACCCGCTGTGTAAAAAAATCCGCCAATTAAAAGCCAAATCAATGTTTCACGCGGGAGCTGTGTAATCATTTGTCTAGCAAAAGCAATACACATCCAGCTCATCAAAAGATAAACAATGGTGGAAATAAAATTGTACTTATGTACAAACATCGATTTATAAATTATCCCTATTAAAGCAATCGACCAAATGATTATCGCAAGTGTCCAACCGGTTCTGCCGCAAAGCCCGATGAGAGCGATTGGTGTGTAAGTGCCTGCAATTAATAGATAAATCGAGCAATGATCGGCAATTCTGAAAAAATGACGAATTTTTGGAGAAAAACCTGAGTGATACAATGTTGATGAAATATAAAGTGTCAACATGGATAATCCGTAAGCGGTAAAACTGACGAACATTCGTGAATTGTGTTCACGAACAGAAAGAAATATCAACACTGCAAGACCGACAACGCTTAAAGCGGCACCGACAAGATGAGTGATAAAATTCATTTTTTCCTCAGCTAAGGAATAAGCAACATGTTTTCTTTCTTTGGACATTTAGTCGTTAATAGTTATTAGTTAATCGGTGTCAGGAAATTCATCCCGAGCGCGCTAGCGCCTCGGGATGAATTTAGTATTTATTTCATCCTTGGGTGTTCGCGAAGCGCCCGGCGTATGTGGGGCGATGTTCAATTCATTTCGATTTAAGAACAAGGAACATCGATTTTTGATATTCGATTTATTAACTTCTTAAAT
>JAOZNZ010000424.1 GCA_029933535.1 bacterium
TTCAGCAACAACTTCTTCCGCTGCTTTTTCCTCTGCAGGTTTTTCAGCAACAACTTCTTCCGCTGCTTTTTCCTCTGCAGGTTTTTCATCGGCTTTATCAAAAGAAGGTATCTCAATATTAATGCTGGACTCAAAACGTTTGGCTTCCTGTTTTGGTTTTTCTTCCGAACCTTCTTCAGTTCCAACCGCTTCCGGTTGTACCTGTTGACGTTCGTGTTCTTTAATACTGATAGCGATTCTTCTTTCTGTAGGATCGATTCGAATAATCTGACCTGTAACTTCCTGACCAATTTGTACAATATCTTTCACGCTGCCAACTTGTTTATCTGCCAGTTCGGAGATATGGATCAAGCCTTCGATTTCATCACGCAGCTGAATAAAAGCGCCAAACGTAGTGATATTTGTTATTTTTCCTGTTACGGTATCGCCTTCTGAATAATGGTTAAAGATTTTTTCCCATGGGTCTTCAGCAAGCTGTTTACTTCCAAGAGCAATTTTATGTTCATCAGGACTAATTGAAATAACAACCGCTTCGACTTCAGTTCCTTTTTTCAGGATTTCTGAAGGATGATTAATTTTTCTTGTCCAGGACATATCAGAAACATGGATCAAACCATCAATTCCATCTTCGAGCTGAACGAAAGCACCGTAATTCGTTACGTTTCTAACTATGCCTTTAACTTTAGCTCCTATAGGATAACGTTCTTCAATTGATTCCCATGGATTGTCCTGAGTCTGTCGTAATCCAAGACTGATTTTTTGATCGAAAGGACTGATACTGAGTACCATTGCTTCAACTTCATCACCGGCCGATACAAATTCAGATGGATGATTAACTTTCTTCGTCCAGGAGAATTCAGAAATATGGATAAGTCCTTCAATTCCCTCTTCAAGTTCAACGAAAGCGCCATAAGGAAGAATATTAACAACTTTACCTTTCACAAGACTGTTAATAGGATATCTTTCCTCAACATTAATCCAAGGATTATCAAACATTTGTTTTATACCGAGGGAAACGCGTTCTTTATCATAATCAATCCCGATTATCATAACATCTATTTCACCGTTAAGCACAAGTATTTCGCTTGGATGATTAATTCTTCCCCATTTCATATCGGTAAGATGAAGAAGTCCGTCAATTCCATCAAGATCGATGAACGCACCGAAATCAGTAATGTTTTTAACCATACCTTTAACCACATCGCCAACTCTAACCTGTTCAAGGAATTTGCGTTTATGGTCAGTACGTTCTTCATCAAGCAGTTCGCGACGTGAAACCACGAGGTTTCTGCGTTCGTGATTAACTTTAATAACTTTAACTTCAATATCTTCATCAATATAATCATCAATATTCTTAATGTTCTGAAGAGCAATCTGCGATGCGGGAAGAAAAGCTTCAATTCCACCAATGTCAACCATCAGTCCGCCTTTAACTTTACGTTTTACTTTTCCTGTAACGCGTGCGTCGCCTTCACAAATTTCAAGAGTTTGTTCCCATGCGCGTAGTCTGTCTGCTTCAATTTTAGATAAATAAACATTTCCGTGTTTATCTTCTTTTTCAATTAAAAGAATCTCTATTTCATCGCCGGGATTCACTTCATCAATATTCTCAAATTCATCTGTCTGTATAACGCCTTCGGCTTTCATACCAACGTCAATCATTACGACAGAGCTGGTTACTCTCACGACTTTACCGGTTATGATTGTTCCTTCCTGAACTTCAGGAATAGATTCATCATATCTTTCTTGCATTTCGTGTTGTGAAATTTCTTCGTAAGTAGAGTCTGTGATACCAAAGTTCTCAATATCTATAAGAAGTTCCGGTACGGTTGTGTCAAATTCAGTTTTCATAATAGGTTAAGGGTTAATATTTTGTTAAAATGTTATTGAGCATTCATTCAGGATATTCCCGCTGCCGTTTGAAACTCATTGTTATTGTTTTATCCGCCGCTCACTTTGCGGAAAAAAGTGAATATGGCAATTATTCACTTTCAGATAGTATCCATTTAAAATAAATGGTTGATTATTATACACAAAACAATGCAAAAAATCAAGGGGGTTTTACGTAAACCTTGACAAATCAACCCCTAAATGATAACATTTACTATGTTAATAACCCCTTCTAAACTCATGAAAATAATACACTTATTTATTTTGACACTGCTTTGTTTGGCCTGCAACTCTTATTCAAATAATATGAAACAAAATCCTCTCGCCAATAAATTCTATACAGGCGCTTACAACGCTCCTCCAAAAAATCAACTCACACAAAAAAATATAAACGATATCGCTGAAGCAGGAATCGATGTCATCGTTGCAGGCGGCGATTCAGAATGCCCGGAAAGTATTCATACTCTTATGAACTTTGCGGAAAAAGCGGGAATAAAAGTAATTCCAATAGATTACCGATGGATAAAAACTATAGAAAAACCCACCGCCAAAACACTTGCAGCAACAATTAAAAAAATCGTTCGCGATTACTCTAACAACCCGACGCTTCTCGCTTATGGAATTTATGACGAGCCGGATGCCGGTTTGTTTCCCACATTAAGCGCTTATGCAAAAGAATTTGAAAAAAATGATTCCGCACATCCTCCTTTGATAAATTTACTTCCGAGTTACGGTAGTCCAATTCAACTGGGCGCTTCTAACTTCCGCGAGTACATTCGTGAATATATTAAAATAGTCAACCCGCTTGTTTTATCTTATGATTATTATCCGTTCCGCGATGGCGTTACATTATTTGACGGTTGGCATAACGATCTGAAAATTGTCCGCGAAGAATCAAGAAATTCCAACATCCCGTTTTGGATTTTTGTTCAAAGCGAAGGAATCACCGGTGGGCTTAAAGTCCCAACCCGTGAAGAAATTTTCTGGCAGGCAAATACCGCTCTTGCTTACGGCGCGCGCGGAATTTTATGGTTTTGCTATTGGACGCCGCCATATCACCCCGACTCAAAGCTTCCGGAAAAACATTTCTCTGCTATGATAGACATAAATGGAAAAAAAACTCCCGTTTATGATTATGTTAAGGAGGTTAACCATTTTTTACAAAAAGCGGGAAAACAACTTGCTGATTGGGATAACAAATATATCGCAAGATACAAAAGTGGAAAATTAATTAGTAAAAAAATATTTCCTGTTGGAAATGTTAAAGATGGAAATTCTGATTTAATTGTAGGTGCTTTTACAAAAAATAAAAATGTCCGTGTAGTTTTTTCAAATGACAGTTGCTCAAAAAATGCTGCGTTCACATTCATACCGGGAAAAATATTCAAATTCGTAAAAATCATCGACACTTTTCATGCAAAAATTATTCAAAAAAATAATGCTCTGAAATTTGAAATCAAACCCGGCGGATGCTCGGTTATTGAATTTTCGACACATTCTGCCGATACCTCCTCAGTATTCGAGTAGCTTGCTTAGTGGCCACTCGAAAAGGGTTAGCGAACCAAATGTCCGATAAGGACAAAAGCAATTAGCCTGTGGTTTTAACCACAGGGAGCGAAACCAAACAAATCCGCCCGAAAAGGGCGAAACCAACAACGAAAAAGGTTGATTATAACCATCGTTTTATGTCATTTGTCGAATAAAATGTACCGTCCTTTTCGGACGGAGTACGTTTATTAATCGTATTCCTCGCATTTAAATGCGAGGCTAATTGCTTGCGCCGCTTTGCGGCTGAACCCTTTTCGAGCAGCGTTAGAGTAGGTTAAGCTTCCA
>JAOZNZ010000425.1 GCA_029933535.1 bacterium
AAAATTAGATGTTTATTCACCTTTGGAAATAATAAACGATGAAGACTAAAAATAAAAAATTCGATTGTGTGGAAATGATGCACAATGGCGCTAAAGAAATGCAAAAAAAATATCTAAATTAACTAATGATGAAAAGTTGATTTATTGGAAAAAGCGCTATGATGAAATTAATCAAAAACAGATATTATTGCGCGAAAAATTTAAAGAATATAATTCTATTTTTAATTATTAATATATACATCTATTGTGTATGACAAATAAAGTTATCAAAGATATTGCTGCAATTGGTTTATTGTCATGTTTATTTATATCTTTTTACTTTTCGTTACTTACTTATGGAAATGGCGGAACTCCGCAAAAATTTGATCAACAAAAACATATCAAAAATACTTTGGAGTATGATTCCAAATATGTTTTGTATAATCATGGTTATGTTACACCAATATCAGAGAATTATTATAAATTAATCAAAAAAACGTTGATATTAGGAATAATTATTTATGTTCTTTTTTTACCATGTTTGTTATTGGCTTTAATTTATTTTATAAATGAAGTCGGCTTTGATTCGAATTATATTTGGAAAAATTTGTTTTGGCCGATGAGAGATGATTCGGCTTTTAACATTTTTGCAAAGTTATATTTTTTGTTAATGTTCATTGTAAATGGATTTTTATTTTTTATTAATAAACTTTTTTTATCTGAAAATAACTATGTTATGTTTCTTTTAATAATTTATATTGCCATATGTTTCTTCGCTTTTCTTATAACAAAATTTATGCAAAAAAACATTTCAGCAAAGAAAGATTAAATTTAAAGTCCAAAACTTATGATTACTTATGTTACTTATTCCGACACGTTGCAATATCAGGACGGGGATGGTTCGGAAAATTAAATTATGTTAAAAAAATTAACAACAACCAACAAACTAAAAATATGAAAAAAACTTTCGGCAAATTACAAAATGGAGAAAATGTAGAAATTTATACCCTCAATAATTCTAAAGGTATGAAAATGAACGTTATTACTTATGGTGGTATTATTTCCTCTCTATGCGTTCCGAATAAGAACGGCGAAATAATCGATGTAGTTCTCGGTTATGATAACCTTGAAGGATATGTCGGAAATACTTGCTATTTCGGTGCCTTAATCGGAAGATATGGAAATCGAATCGGCGACGGTAAATTTTCCCTTGACGGTAAAGAATATCAGCTTGCAAAAAATGATCATGATAAAAATCATCTTCACGGTGGAATTGTTGGTTTCAACAAAATGGTTTGGGATGTTGTTGAGTTTAATCAAAATGAAAACGGTGATTCTATTACTTTGTCTTATTTAAGCAAAAACGGCGAAGAAGGCTATCCAGGAAATTTTAAAGTTTTTGTAACTTACTCCCTCAACAATAATAATGAGCTGGTTATTAATTATGATGCTGAAACTGATGAAACTACTGTTTGCAACCTTACTCAGCACACATATTTCAATTTAAACGGTCATAATTCAGGCGACGTTTTAAAACATAAAATGTTGATTAATGCCGATGCCTTTATTCCGACTGATGCTGATTCAATTCCTACAGGTGAAATACAATCTGTTGCAGGAACGGATTTCGATTTTAAAACACTGATTGAAATTGGCGCAAGAATTAATAATGAAAGTGAACAACTTGTTTTTGCAGGTGGATATGATCATAACTGGTGTCTGAATAAAGATGAAGAAAATCAACTGACTCATGCCGCAACCGCTTTCTCTGATGTGTCCGGCGTTGCGATGGATACGTTTACGACAGAACCGGGAATGCAATTTTACACAGCTAATTATCTTGATGGAACGATTACCGGAAAAAATGGAACGGTTTATAATTCGCGTAATGGTTTTTGCCATGAAACTCAGCATTATCCCGACTCACCGAATCAATCTAATTTTCCATCAACAGAATTAAAAGCTGGCGAAAAATATTCAACCAAAACTGTTTATAAATTTTATATAAATAAGACCCCGTTCGAATTATAAGGGTAAGCCGCACTTCCAAGTGTGGTATAATCAGAAAAGAAGATGCGAAATGAACTAACATTAAAAATATAAATAATGCCGCACTGGGAAGTGCGGCTTACTTCAAAGCCTAAACTTTTTAATATCATGAAAAATTTAAACATTGCAATGATCGGATATAAATTTATGGGGAAAGCCCATTCTAATGCTTACCTTAATGCAGGTAAGTTTTTTGATCTGAAAGCTAATCCGGTAAGAAAATTAATTTGTGGAAGAAGTAAAGACATAATTCCTTTCGCAGAAAAATGGGGCTGGGAAAATTATTGTCACAATTATATTGAAGCCGTTCGCAGAGATGATGTGGATGTTGTTGATATTTGTACTCCAAATTCCAGTCACGCGGAAATAGCTATCGCAGCCGCTAAAGCTAAAAAAGCAATTCTATGTGAAAAACCACTTGCAATGAATGTGGCTGAAGCTGAAGAAATTGTTGCTGCAGCTGAGGAAAATAATGTTCCGACTATGGTTTGCTTTAATTATAGACGTGTACCGGCAATAGCTCTTCTCAAAAAAATGATTGATGAAGGTAAACTTGGCAGAGTTTATCATATTCGCGCTCAATATTTGCAGGATTGGATTATGGATCCAAAATTCCCGCGTGTGTGGCGACTCGTAAAAGCTCTTGCAGGTAGTGGGGTTCACGGCGACCTGAATGCCCATATTATCGATCTCGCAAGATTCTTAATTGGAGAAATTAGCGATGTGTCAGGTCTCTCAGAAACTTTTATTAAAGAACGTCCACTTGAGAATTCGGATAAAAGCGGAATCGTTGATGTTGATGACGCAACGCTTTTTCTTGCTCAATTTAAAAACGGTGCGATAGGAACTTTTGAGGCAACACGTTTCGGTGGAGGGAATAAAAATGGGTTACAGCTTGAGATTAACGGATCAAAAGGAAGTTTTAAATTTAATCTCGAAAATATGAATGAACTTTTTTATCTCAACCTCGAAGAAAAAGAACAGGGTTTCAAAAGAATTCTTGTTACTGAACCAGAACACCCTTATGTAGGTAACTTCTGGCCGCCAGGACATATTATTGGTTACGAACACACTTTTGTTAATTTGATTGCGGATTTTATAAATGGAGTTGCTGAAGGAACACCTTTAATGCCTGATTTCAAGGATGCGTTAAAAACGCAGAAAATTCTCGATGCGGTAATCAAATCCGCCGAAGAAAGATGTTGGATGAAAATCTATTAGGGTGTCAGGAACCTAGTGGCTATTATGGGGTCAGGCACCTATTAGCTATTGTGGGGTCAGGCACCTAGTGACTTTGAGTGACTTTGAATATTAATAAAAATATGTTATAATAATAAATCATGCCAAGACCGTTAAGAATAGAAGCTGCAGGAATGTGGTATCATATTATGAACCGCGGAATTATTCGCAAAAATATTTTTTTGTGCGATGATGATTATCAAAAATTTCTTGAAGAACTTGCTGACAGTTGTGAAAAATACAATGTTGAAATACATTCGTATGTTCTTATACCTAATCACTTTCACTTTTTCTTAAAAACTAATGAAGCAAATCTGAGTCGCTTTATGCATCGGCAGCTTACATCTTATACTAATTGGTTTAATTGGAAGTATGAACGAGTTGGTCACTTGTTTCAAGGGCGTTATAAATCAATTGTGATAGACAATAATAATTACGGAACAGAAATAACAAG
>JAOZNZ010000426.1 GCA_029933535.1 bacterium
TCAACAAGTGCTTTAGCTTCTTTAAGACCAAGTTGTGTGATTGCACGAACTTCTTTAATTACCTGAATCTTTTTATCACCAGGGCCGATAAGAACAACAGTAAATTCTGTTTTCTCTTCCGCAGCCGCTTCTCCGCCAGCTGCCGGTGCCATAGCCATTGCCATAGGCGCAGCCGCTGTTACGTCATATTTTTCTTCAAGTGCTTTTACGAGTTCATTAAGTTCAAGTACAGTTAATTCGTCAATTTCTTTGATGATTGCTTCAAGTTTTTCGGATGCCATTTTAATCTCCTTCACCTCGGTATGATTATTAAGTTATTTTTAAGAGGCTATTTGTTATTATTTTCTAGTTATTGTGCGTATTAATTTATGTTAATGAGGCTGTTTTCTATTTATTCTTTTTCTTCTGCTTTTTCTTTAACTTCAGGTTTGGCTTCTTCTACAAGTGCAGCTTCTACTTTTTCTTCAGCTTCAGGTTTGGCTTCTTCTACAAGTGCAGCTTCTACTTTTTCTTCAGCTTCAGGTTTGGCTTCTTCTACAAGTGCAGCTTCTACTTTATCTTCAGCTTCAGGTTTGGCTTCTTCTACAGGTGCAGCTTCTACTTTATCTTCAGCTTCAGGTTTGGCTTCTTCTACAGGTGCAGCTCCAGCTTTTTCTTCAGTTTCAGGTTTGGCTTCTTCTGCGGGTGCAGCTTCAGCAACTGTTTCGCCTGCTTCTTCTTTAGCTTTAGCCACCTGATCAATTACTCTTACCACATTTGTAACCATTGTATCGAGTAAGCGGGTAAAGTTAGTAACGGGTCCTTTAACAGCGCCAAGCAAGCGTGAAAGTAAAATTTCTCTTGGTGGTAAACTTGCAAGAGCAATTATATCGTCAGCGTTTAGAATTTTTGAAAGTTCAAGAATGCCGCCACGGATTTCAAGTTGTTCATTTGCCTTAGCGAATTCCGACAGAGCTTTTGCAAGGGCAACAATATCGTTATCTGTTGCAGCGACAGTGGATGGTCCTTTTAAGAGAGAATTCAAAGGTTCTATTTCTACATCCTCTGGCATTATTCTTTTTAGAAGACGATTTTTTACTATATCAACTCTTCCTTCAATGTCAAAAACAGAAGTTCGCAAATCATTCATATTCTTAGCAGTGAGGCCATGATATGAAGCAACGATCATAAGAGAATTTTTTGCGTAACGTTCTTTTAGTTCATCAACTATATATTTTTGTTCCGGTCGCATCGGTTAACTCTTGTTTAATGGTGAATTTTTTAAGCAATTTAAATAATATCTTATTTTTTTACTGTCATACTTTCGGCATCATTGGGATCGATATGTATTCCGGGTCCCATTGTTGAAGATATTGATATTTTTTGAAGATATGTTCCCTTAGAAGCAGATGGTTTTGATTTTAAAATTGCTCCTACCAACGCACAGATATTCTCAACAATCTGTTCCGGCTTGAAGTCAACTTTACCTACCGGGCAGTGAATTCCGGCTTGTTTATCAGCTCTGAACTCTACTTTTCCTGATTTGAATTCTGTGACAGCTGTACCAATGTCCTGGGTAACAGTTCCTGCTTTGGGAGACGGCATAAGACCGCGGGGACCAAGTATTCTTCCGATTTTTCCAACTTCTCTCATCGTTGCCGGTGTAGCAATTGCAATATCAAAGTCAGTCCAACCATCTTTAACTTTTTTGACTAAATCTTCATAACCCACAAAATCTGCTCCGGATTCTTTAGCTGCATCTGCATCTGCACCGGAAGCGAAAGCAAGAACACGA
The DNA here is from genome assembly GCA_029933535.1 of bacterium. Classification (GTDB taxonomy): domain Bacteria; phylum Auribacterota; class UBA3054; order UBA3054; family B51-G9; genus B51-G9. The sequence goes on from JAOZNZ010000426.1 coordinate 1,775, forward strand.
ATTTTTTTACCTGTTCCGTGTGGAAGCGCTACAGTTCCTCTAATTGCCTGATCGGCTTTTTTGGGATCGATACCGAGTCTGAAATGTAAATCGATTGACTCAACAAATTTTGGTTTTTTCATTTGAATAGCAAGCTCTACAGCCTCATTAAGGGAGTAAAGTTTCTCTTCAAGTTTGGCACAATTTTCTTTGTGTCTTTTATTCTTTTTATTCATCGCGTTTTAACCTCACGCTACCCCAAACGGGGTTACTATTTGTTATTTGTTATTTACTATTTATCAATGAATTGTATAAAATACTTTAACATTGAATATTTCTTGTTGATTATTGAATGTTTCTTACTATCCTTCTATTTCTACGCCCATACTGCGACATGTTCCTTCAACCATCAACATCGCGGCATCGACATCTCGTGCATTTAAATCTTCCATTTTAGCTTCGCAAATCTGTCGCACCTGTTCACGTGTGATTTTTCCAACTTTATCACGATTTGGTGTTCCTGATGCTGTCGCAATATTTGCGGCTTTCTTAATAAGAGTTGCCGCAGGTGGCGATTTCATTATGAATGTAAACGATTTATCACTATATACAGAAATTACAACCGGAGTTGTCAGCCCCTGCTCTTTGTCTTGAGTAGATGCGTTAAACTGTTTACAAAATTCCATAATATTTACGCCGTGCTGACCCAGAGCAGGTCCAATCGGCGGTGCCGGTGTAGCTTTACCGGCAGGTATTTGAAGTCTAATATATCCAGATATTTTCTTTTTAGGTGGCATGGATTTTTCCTGATATTATATTTTTATTGTTCTTTTTCAACCTGCCAGAACTCAAGTTCAACAGGTGTTGTTCTACCAAACACGGTCACAGATACTCCTAGTTTACCGCGTTCTTCATCTACTTTCTCTACATGTCCAATAAATCCCTCGAAAGGACCTTCGTTCACTTTCACCCGGTCACCGTTTTCAAAACGAACTCTCGGAGCAACTTTTTCTTTGGACTCTTCTATTTGCTCAAACATCTCCGCAACTTCTTTTTGGCTAAGAGACTTCGGCTTTGCTCCGCCGAGAAAACCAATAATTCCCTGTGTTTGCTTTATCAGCTGCCAGGAATCATCGTTTAACTCAACTTCTACTAACATATATCCCGGAAAAAACTTGCGGGTAGATATTTTCTTCTGACCGCCACGGATATCCTGAACCGTATGGACAGGAATAATAACCTGACGAATCTGATCTCCCATTTCTGCGAGTCTCACTCTTTCTTCAAGCGATTCTTTTGCTCGTTGTTCTTTTCCGGACAACGCGTGTAATACATACCATTTGTGCATTTATGGATTTCCCGTAGATTTATTATAGTCTTAAATTAAGAAACCATTGAAGTATGGCAGAAAAAGCAGTGTCTGTCAAAAATAAATATATCGCTAATATAAATGTTCCCGCTATTACTACCTTGGTCGCCTGAAAAAGTTGACGGCGGGGTGTCCAGTTTACCTTTTGAAGTTCAAGCCAAACTTCGTTGATAAACATTTTGGATCGGTCCACTATATTAACATTATTTTTTTCTTTTGCCATTTTTTCTTTCCTGTTGTAATTCTGGCAGGGCAGGAGGGACTCGAACCCCCAACCATCGGATTTGGAATCCGGCGCTCTACCAATTAGAGCTACTGCCCTACTCAGATTTAGAATATCATTACTGAATTCCAAATTCTGATTTCCTTATTTTTTATCGTGTTTCTCTATGCAATGTATGTTGTCTTTCATGACGGCAATATTTTTTCCGCTCTAAACGACCCGTGCCTGCCCGCTTATTCTTCTTAGTAGTATAATTGCGGTTCCCGCATTCAGTACATGCAAGTGTAATAACTTCTCTTGCCATGGTAATTCACCCTGTTATTCAATTATTTCTGTTACCTGACCAGCTCCAACTGTTCTGCCGCCTTCGCGT
>JAOZNZ010000427.1 GCA_029933535.1 bacterium
TCAGGTGTCAGGTGTCAGGTGTCAGGTGTCAGGTGTCAGGTGTCAGGTTTCAGGTGTCAGGTGTCAGGTTTCAGGTTTCGGGTGTCAGGTTTCGGGTGTCAGGTTTCAGGTTTCAGGTTTCAGGTGTCAGGTTTCAGGTTTCGGGTGTCAGGTTTCGGGTGTCAGGTAATATGGAGTAAAAAAATATGTATATGAAAGTTGAAGATTTAGAAGTTTATAAAAAACTTTGCTTATTACATATCGAAATTTGTGAGCTTTCACATGAATGGCCTCCGGAAGAGCGTTATGAATTAGGAGCTCAAATTCGTAGATCATCAAATAGTTCTCCTGCACAATTGGCTGAAAAAAACGATGATCGACACATTAAAAATAATATAGAAGGAATTAATATAAGTAGAGGTGAGGCAGCTGAAACTGTACATCATTTATATATTGCAAAACTTAAAAATTATATAGCAGATTCAGTTTATCTATCATATAAGGAACGCTATCAGGAGTGCATTCGTATGCTTAACGGATTAGAAAAGAAGCTTGAACAAAAATTGCCGGAAAAAGAACGTCGATGGCAATGACACCTGAACTCTGACACCTGAACTCTGACACCTGACACCTGACACCTGACACCTGACACCTGACACCTGACACCTGACACCTAAAAAATCACTTCCTCGGATGGGCTTTCTCGTATGCCTTTTTTAATCGGTCGGGGGTAACATGCGTGTAAATTTGTGTGGTGGATAAACTAACGTGACCAAGTAATTCCTGCACACTTCGCAAATCTGCTCCCGCGTCAAGCATGTGTGTCGCAAAACTGTGCCTTAATACGTGCGGCGTTACATCTCTGTTTATTCCGGCAAGTTTTGTCAGTGTGCCAATGTCATTCTGAACAGTTTTAACATTCAACTGCCTGCCAAATTTGTTTCTGAAAATATATTCCACTGTACTTTTTCTATCGTAATCTTTGTCCCCAATATAATTATTCAGCATCGATATTGCCGCTTTGCCAAGCATTACAAGTCTTTCCTTTTTACCTTTACCTATCACGCGAACTATTCCTTCGTGCCACTGAATTTCCTCGTGCTTAAGATTTACAACTTCAGAAACCCTCATTCCGGTACTGTACAAAACTTCTATCAACGCGTAAATTCTTTTCCCTTTTAATGTTTCCTTATCAATTGCGTTTACAAGCCTGTCAATTTCTTTGATTGTTAAAAATTTCGGCAATGGCTTGTTAAGCTTTGGCGCAGTTATATTTTCTGTTGGTGGTTTTTGAACGTCGCCCTGCCGGAAAAGATATTTAAAAAATGAGCGCAACGCTGATAATTTTCGCGCAACGCTTCTTCTCGATATTCCTGAAATAATCATTGTAGATATATATTCTCGAATTACCGAGGAATTGATTTTTTCTATATCGTTCAGCAAATAATCATATTGTTCTTTTAAAAATTTCTCGAATTGTTTTATGTCACGTTTATAACTCGCAGAAGTATGAATACTGTACTGCTTTTCCAGTTTCAGATAACGTAAAAATTTATTTAATGCATCATCAAAATTCATTGTTATAGTAACCAAAGCACGTGACCGGCGTATGCCTGGTTCCTTGTTTTGGGTTGGTAGTAAAAAATTATTTTCTAAATATGGCCGCTCGAAAAGAATTATTAATAAATATCAACTATAGATAAAATTCGTTTCGATATCTGAAAGACTCAAAGCATTTCTATCTTTCTCAGAAAGAATTACTTCATCCTCTGAAACAGGCCACTCAATTCCAACTTCAGAATCATTCCATAATAATCCGCGTTCATTTTCTTTTGAATAATAATTCGTGCACTTATAATGAAAAATAGCACTGTCACTCAAAACACAGAACCCATGAGCAAATCCCGGCGGAATGTACATTGATTTCCCATTCTCAGCCGAAAGTCTTTGACCGGCCCATTTGCCATACCATGGTGACCCTTTACGAATGTCTACCGCTACATCAAATATTTCGCCAACAACCACGCGAACAAGTTTCCCCTGCGCCGCGGGATCGAGTTGATAATGAAGTCCCCTCAAAACATTTTTAGTAGAGCTGCTCATATTATCTTGAACAAAGTCTGCCTCTATACCATTTTTCAGAAATTTATTTTTTTTATAAGTTTCGAAAAAGAAACCTCGTTCATCACCAAAAATATCAGGTTCTACTACTACTACATCAGGAATTTCAAGTTTAATAAATTTCATATAAAGTTTTTTTATTTATTTATAAGTTAGTACATAAATTTCTAATATTGTCTACCTTTTATCTGTAGCCGTCCTCGATGAGGGCGGTTTCTTAATTCCCCCTTTTTTAAAGGGGGTTAGGGGGATTTTCTAAGCAATTCGTAACTTTATCTCCGACCTCAACGTGGTCAGTTACAAAATAGATTCACAAATCATCCTTCAATTTTTTCCTTATTAATTTTTCCCCAGAAAGACATGAGCAAAATCGCTGAAATTATAGCTATGATCGTCGATATTACAGCTAAAGTAGTCTCACCATACAACCAATATCCTGTAGCAAATAATGCTGCATACACCGCTGCGCAACCTATAAACATACAAAGAATACCAAGCGATAAATTCTCCGCAGGTGCTTTCGGAATTATTTGTTCGCCTTCAACTTCAGCTTTAACAAAAACTTTCTTCCAACCGGGACCTCCGGGATTTATTAATTCACAAAAACTTCTCAACTTTTCATCACTGGTAGGACGTGTTAAGAAAGTGGCCGCAATCCAGCAAATTGTAGTTATTGCCACACCAATTATCAATTTTTGCCAATCTTCCAAAATAATTCCCGGCATTACTATGTTATGAATAAATTGAAAATATACAGCAATCAAAAATGAAACTACCATAGCTGTAAGTTCACTTATCGCGTTAATTCTCCACCAGAACCATCTGAGAATAAAAAGCAGTCCTGTTCCGGCTCCAATTTGTAATAAAATTTGAAAAAGCTGTAACGCGTTAGTAAGCAAAAGTGCTATCCCCGCTGCCAAAACCATCAATACAACTGTTGATATTCTGCCGACCCAGACAAGTTCTTTTTGTGGAGCATCCGGCTTTACAAATCTTAAATACCAGTCATTTACAACATAAGATGATCCCCAGTTCAGGTGTGTTGAAATTGTTGACATATATGCCGCTATTAATGATGTAAGCACTAACCCGATCCAGCCCGGCTTAAGAAAAGTCAGCATAGCGGGATAAGCCGTGTCGTTACCAATAATTGACGGATCTGCATTTGGAAACGCACTTTTTATTGACGCAAGATCAGGATAAATTATTATCGAACATAATGCTACTATAATCCAGGGCCACGGCCTTAACGCGTAATGAGCAATGTTAAAAAATAATGTCGCTCCGGTCGCGTGTTTTTCATTCTTAGCCGCAAGCATTCGCTGAACTAAATATCCTCCCCCGCCTGGCTCTGCACCCGGATACCACACGCTCCACCATTGTACCGCGATAGGTATAATAAGAAGCGTCATAAGGGTATTTCTACTTTCAGGCGTAGAAAAATCGAATTTCGGCAATAATGATAATTTATCTGCAAGTTCCGGCGTCGCAGGATTTCTAAAATGTTCAAGCATTCCTGATAATCCACCCACCTGAGGAATCTTTAAAGCAAAATATGCAGCTGCAACTGCACCAACCAGCTGCTTATCGATACCTTCGACCTTAACATTTT
>JAOZNZ010000428.1 GCA_029933535.1 bacterium
TTTTGTCAGTCCTATACGAAAACCTATTGGATTTACCTTTTGACCCATAAGGGTTTACTCTCCACGTTAAAGTTAATTCTCTTTGTTAATATTTTAGTTACTAAATTATTACAAGAGTCGGAAATTATATCAAAAAAGATATTAAATTACAAGTCCCTTTTTTTATTTTTCACCTACAACTATCGAAATATGTGCCGTACGCTTAATTATCGCCATCGCACGCCCTCTGGATGCCGGCAGGAATCTTTTCATTACCGGTCCGGCATCAGCATAAGCTGAAACGACTTTCAATTGATCTTCATCCGCGCCTTTATTAACGGCGTTTGCGATTGCAGATTTAAGAACTTTTTCAGTAAGCTTTGCAGCTTTTTTACTTGAAAACTTTAAAGTTTTCAGTGCCTCAGCGGCTGATTGTCCCTGTATCATTGTAGTTACAAGTCGCGCTTTCTGAGGTGAAGTTCTTACTTTTTTTAATATTGCCTTAGCTTCCATCTTATAAATTCCGGTTTATTGTGAATAAATTCTGTTAAGCTTTCTTGCCTTTGGTTCCTGCATGTCCGCCAAATCTGCGCGTCGGAGCAAACTCTCCTAATTTGTGACCAACCATATTTTCAGATACAAAAACAGATAAATGCGTCTTGCCATTGTGTACTAAAAATGTGTGCCCGATAAAATCAGGCGTTATCATCGATCGGCGTGACCATGTCTTGATAGGTCGCTTGTCGCCTGATTGATTAAGACGGTCTATTTTTTTCTGTAATTTCTCACAGACATACGGTCCTTTAGATATTGAACGAGGCATAAGTGCTTCAGTGTTTTATGGTTATATTATTTCTTTTCTCTACGCGATTTTACAATGTAATCACTGCGTTTTGATTTTCTACGTGTTTTCTTACCGCGGGATAACTTGCCCCAAGGTGTCTTCGGATGTCCACCGGACGCTCTTCCTTCACCACCGCCCATTGGATGGTCAACAGGATTCATTGCTACACCACGAACTTTCGGACGTCTTCCACGCCATCTTGTTCGGCCTGCTTTACCTAACGAAATTTTCTCATGTTCACGGTTTCCTACAATACCTATTGTCGCTCGGGAAATTACAGGTACAAGTCTTACCTCACCACTCGGCATTTTAATATGAGCATATTTGCCTTCACGTGCCATAAGTGTCGCTGAACAACCGGCCGATCTGACTAACGTTCCTCCCACTCCGGGAACAAGTTCGATATTATGTACTTGAGTTCCAAGTGGAATTTGCGAAAGAGGCATACAATTTCCTACAACAAATTCGCATATTTTACCTGATAAAATTTTCGCTCCGATTCCAAGTCCCTCCGGCGCTAGAATATATCTTTTTTCGCCATCCGCATAATTAATTAACGCGACATTGGCGCTGCGATACGGATCGTATTCGATTTGCGCGACATTTCCCGGGATTCCATCTTTATCGCGTTTAAAATCAATAACTCGGTAAAGTTTTTTGCTTCCACCGCCGCGATGGCGCATTGAGATGTGTCCATAACAATCACGTCCGGCATGTTTTTTTAATTTTTTTACCAGAGTTTTTTCCGGACGTTCTTTGGAGATATCATCTCTTGCAACGTCAGTAATAAATCTGCGACTCGGTGTTGTTGGTCTGTATGTTTTTATTGCCATGACTATTTTATATTTCTATAGTTTTTATTATACTTCAAGTAAGATTAATGGTTTGTCCTTCTTCTAAGCGAACTACAGCGCGTCTGCTTGATGATGTTCGTCCGGCAATAGCACCGCGGCGTCTGACTTTACCTTTGCGATTCATTACCTGTACCGATTTAACTTTCACGTCAAAAATTTTCTCTACTGCCTGTTTCACTTCGATTCTGTTAGCACTGGTTGCTACACGAAAAAGATACTGATTGTTTTTTTCAATCAAATCTGTTCCTTTCTCGGAAACTATCTGGCTATGTATTACTGTATGCGGATTTTTCATATTTTGCCTAATTTATTCAGGTATTAAAATTATTTATTCACACCTGCTTTCTAAAAGTTTTAATCCTGATTCGGATATTATTACTTCTGTACTGTCAGCCAAGTCAATTACATTTAAGCTTCCGGCTTCAACAAAAGATGTTGCGGGAATATTTCTTGCCGACAGTCTCGCGTTTATATCTTTTGGATCCCCTACACATAAAAGTTTTCTTGAACCTGTTTTTTCTTTAAGCGCTGCAATAATTTTTGCTTTCGGGGCTTCTAAATCCCAATTCTCTATTACACTGATTTTATTTTCACGAATTATTTCTGCTAATATTCCGTAAAATGCTATCTTCTTGTCACGCTTGTTTACTTTCTTGTCGTATGAACGCGGCTTAGGTCCAAATACAACTCCACCGCCTCGCCATATTGGTGATGATCTATATCCCGCACGCGCTCTGCCTGTACCTTTCTGTCTCCATGGTTTTGCACCCGTGGCTTTTACTTCGCCTTTGGTTTTTGTACAGGCATTACCGCTGCGGCGCGATGCCATGATTGCAACGTAAACTGCATGCGCAAGTTCAGGTTTATAAGGCGCAGTGCATAAACTTTCGGCAACTTCTACTTCGCCTATATTTTCGCCCGCGATATTTATTTTTGTTAAAATAGCCATTTTATTTTATCCAATTTATTTATGATTTTTTCTTTGCTTTACAAACTGTTATTATTCCTTTAGCCGCTCCGGGAACTGCTCCCTTTAATAAAACGAGATTATCCTCGGGATATACAGCTATAACTTTCAGATTTTGAGCTGTGATTCTTTTGGCTCCCATTTGACCAGGCATTTTGCGACCCTTGAACACACGGCCAGGTGAAGCACTTTGACCAATACCACCTGTTGAACGATGGAACATAGAACCATGTCCTGCCGGTCCGCCATGGTGGCCGTGTCTTTTTATAACGCCCTGAAATCCGCGACCTTTTGTTTTTGCTATCACATCAACAAATTGTCCAATTTCAAACTGTGTTACATTAAATTCCTGTCCGACTTCATAATCGTCCAATTTATCTACGCGCATATCCTTAAGAACGCGAAAAGCTGATTTCAAACCCGCTTTCTTTGCACTTTCAAGCTGTGGCTTCTTGGCATTTTTTTCCTTCAATGGATCAAATCCAATTTGAATAGCATTCACGCCGCCATTTCTATCCGCATCTTTTTTCTGAGTAACAACACATGGACCAAGCTGTACTGCTGTAACAGCTATTGCGACTCCATCATCGCCAAACACCTGTGTCATTCCTATTTTTCTGCCAATAAGCATATCTATTCCTCTGTATTTAACTGATCAAGTTAATATTTCGCTATTTACATTACCTTAATTTCAATATCAACGCCAGCCGGTAAATTCAGCTTCTTTAACCCGTCAACTGTTTTTCGTGTAGGGTTAACAATGTCTATCAATCGTTTATGACTGCGCATTTCAAACTGCTCTCTACTTTTCTTGTTTACGTGCGGACTTTTGTTGACTGTAAACTTCTCAACTAATGTCGGCAGGGGGATTGGTCCCGCTACAAGCGCTCCGGTTGATTTGGCTGTCTCTACTATGTCCTGTGTGGACGTGTCAAGAATCCTGTGATCGTAAGCGCGAAGTCTTATACGTATTCGCTGTGCATCTGGCATTATAGTTTCCCTTTAATTAATTTATTCAATTATTTCTGTTACCTGACCAGCTCCAACTGTTCTGCCGCCTTCGCGT
>JAOZNZ010000429.1 GCA_029933535.1 bacterium
GATACCATAACGCTTGCCAATCCGCTGAGAGCGTTAATACCTTTAGATATATCACCGCTGCCGGCAACTCTCTCGAAATCTCCGCCTGTTGTAACTCGCCCGAGTTCAGCGATACTGCAATAGTGCCCGTTTTTAATAAAGAATGTATCACTACGATGTGACTGCATAGCTTTATTTAAGGCTTCATTTTCCGTACCGCCGATTGAAGGATTTTGTCTTTTAATCCAGGTATTTTTAGTGGGGTCAATTTTTTCTGTGCTTACGCCGAGTTCGCTGGGTTTTAATTTTCCGTAGTTAACTGTTCTGGCGCAAACCTGATCGTATTCATTTTTAAGAGTAAGGGAAACCATACCGCCTGAAGCCGGTAATCCGAGGATCATAACTTTAGCATTTTCCAATTTTTTCACATTGCCGAATTTCCAAACAAAGAATTCGTTTTTAGCTTGAAAGGCTGTATCGTTTCTAACCGGAGCGAAGACATTATTCCAACCGAAAGGGTCGGTTTCGCCTTTTTCATCGATAAATTTAACGGTTTCGTTTCTGAAGACTTCTTTAGTATCAAAACTAAAATTAGCAAGTTTAATTTGAACCCCCCCTTGTGCCAAACTAACTTTTGCATCTTCAATGTCATAAGCAACACCCCAGTTTTGCTCGTCCATTTGGAATACAGGAACTTGTTCATCAGCTTTTGATCCCCATTTCTCATCTTCATTGCCATACCAGTTATCAAAAAGCTCGGTATCATTAACAAGATAAAAATGACCGCCCGGCTGAACAACCGGATTATTGTCTATAACGCGCCTGCGTAATTTTTGATCGTAATAAGCAGTATTCCGAATCCTACCGATTTGAGTTGCCAGAGTACCTGTATTACAAATTACTCTCCAGTTTGCAAGAGAAACCGGTGTAGCAGACGCATTATACATTTCAGCCACTTCGGGTGCGAGCAAACGAATATAAGTAAGCATTTGTCCTTTAGATTGCTCGCGTGAAACTTCCGGGGACGAAGTTATAAGAACATTCATCCATCCACCGGATTTAGTTTTCATAGGTTTACCATTATTACAAACCCACATTTTTCTTTCGTGATTTTTGTCTGCAGTGAAATCCCCTCCTATCTCCTGTGAAGCGCCAAGTAAATCTGAATAGCCTCTCATCCCGCTTTCGCCATCAGTAGGAAGCGATTTAGGCAATCGACCAAAAATGATTTTATAGTATTTTCCTGCAATTGGTTGTCGGGAGCGCAACAAGAACATTTGATTAGCATTTGGCACCCATGCAATGCTGGCATGACCGTTAGCCCATGAATTAATAGAAATGCTGAGGTCGTAATATCCGTTAGACATTTGGATTGAATTCAACATATTTTCGAAGTTATATGTTGAATTATTACTATAATAATTTTTGTCTTCAAAAGTTATAGATTTTTCATCGCCACTGAGAATTTTAAATACACCGACTGCTTTGTTATATTCATCTTTACTGCCATCAGTCTGCCATCTATAAACCGTAACAAGAGAATCTCTAAAATAATTCTTCGGCAGGTCAGGCCGGTTTTTAGATCCGTCTTTCATTCTTATTTTACGAAGAATCTCTAACATCTCATCGCAATGCCTTTTAAATTTAGAATTATCCGGGATAGCGCTTTCTGTAGGAGAGCTTTTGCTAGGCCACGAAAGATAATTTTTGTTTGCAGGAGGAATACTTTGTGGTTTTGAATTAATGCCAGTGCTTGTATATGGAAGTATTTCCATTCTGTTTTTATAACCGTCGGGTCCGATTGTATCCGGAAAATCAATAGTTATTCTGCTGCCTTTCATTAATAATTTACCACTGGTTTTTGTGGAAGTTTTTCTGATTCTCCACATACGTCTCGGATCAAAAGCCTGAAAACGCTTTGAGATCATAGAAGGTGAATCAGGAATACAGCCATACATTGTATCAACGCAGTAAATAGGGCGTTTATCATCAACCATACCGGTATTTTCTTCCCAAAAACCCGACGGCACCCACCACGTCCCAAGCCTTGCATAAACCAGGTCAAGCGTTGTCGATTCGTCATTAGCGAGGAGTTCATTGAAACAAATTGCTTCGACACCGTATGTTGAGCCGAGAGTTGAGAGAACGTGGTTTTCATCGCGATAATCAATAATATTTGCCGCAAGCTGCTGTTGTTTTGATGAGTTCGGCTCAAAAGGCGATTCAGCATTAGCTTTAATCAAAAGTTTTCTGCATTCCCGTGTTGTGATGCTGTTTATGTCGGCAGGTATTTTATTCGGTAAAGTTGGTGAGCCGGGTTTATCAATTGAATAAATAGTGGCTCTACGGGGAAGTTCTTTCATTATTCCCGAGCGAAGATTATCAGATATTTTTTTATCATCGATAATAATATTCATCATTTCTGTCATACTGCTGAATTTGGTATCATCACCTTTCAGTTTTTCAGCCGAATATTCACGGGGATCATTTATTCCTTCATCATCTTCATCAATAAAACCGTCTGCGTCGTTGTCTATTCCATCCGCCATAAGGATAAGATTATTCTGGTCATCATCGCCGCGAGTACCGGGTAGATTATTTTTACCATAGCGGTATTTAATAATTTTATCAGCGGATTTACGAGGGACACCAAGAGCACGGGGAAGAACAACTTCACCGGTATCCCAACCGGTTCCTTTTGAATCTTTGAGAAGGAATGCTTTGTTGACATTAACCTTTGCAGCTTCGTCTTCGAGACGAATTCTATATCGTCCGAAAATGCTTCCTGTTTTATCTTTTACAAGAAACCATTTTGAAAATGCTGACTCTCCGGATCCTCCGGGAGACATTTTTGAAAAAGTGCCTGCTATATCGGATACTTTGTCCATTTCTGTCGCTTCGAGTTCATCAACAGTAATAATAGCTTTTGCCTGTTCAAGACCGGAATTTATAAGCATATCAAGCTGCTGTGATTTTATCTGAACACTGCTCTGCTTGTTTTCTATGTTCATAAGCGCCGTGAAACTCGCCGCCATAATCGCTAGAACAACAAGTATGGCAAGTACAGCTACAAGAGCGATACCACGAGCAGAGGTCAGAGGTCGGAGGTCAGAGGTCAGAGAATCACCAAATTTCTCCGTGGCCCGTGGTCCGTAATCCGTGGCCCGTGGTCCGCGTGCCCCGCGAATGCCGGTGTGGCCAGTGTGCCCCGCGAATGCCGGTATGGTCCGTGTGATTCCCCCTTTTTTAAAGTAGGTTAGGGGGATTTTCTTCAGAGTTTGTATTAGTTGTTTGAGTTTTTTCATTTTTATTCCGTTTTTTAAAAAATAGACCGAATGGACCGAATGAACACTATGGACCGAATGGATGCATGATAAATAAAAGTTAGATATTGGTCCTTAGACATTTGCAGTATATCCTAAAATTCTTCGGGTGTTAATACAAATCAAAAATCAAAGATAATATCTGCACGGGAAGTTTGTAATAACAAAAATGCGACAATAGCCAAAAGTGAAAAAAAGTTAGTTATTTTTTTCATATAACCTCTTATAAATTGGTTAGTTTTATAATATAACAATTTTATTATACCAAATAACCGAAAAAATAACTATAACAATCGTCCCTGAATTAACACTATTGTAGCAGCGCCGGGATTCGATTAGTTTTAGGCGCTGCTGAGGAAATTTGACTAAAGGTCAAATTTATGGGTATAAGGATTTAC
>JAOZNZ010000430.1 GCA_029933535.1 bacterium
GTTCTTTGTAAGGTTCGTTAGCTTCGTAACCCCAGATAAGTCCGACAATATTGGTAGGTAATTCGGGAACAAGTTCAGGATATTTTAAAACGATGTCGCACCAGAATTGCATAGTTTTTCCATTCTTCTCAACTTCTCTGTGTATTTTTTTCAGAAAATTCAAGTAAACTCTTCCTTTGCCGAGTTTTGCCACGGCATTGCTGCTTCCGCGCTGCCCGAGTTGAGCGGTTTCATCGCAGCCAACATTAAATTGTTTGCTTGAAAAATTCGGCAGCAACTCAGCATAAAGTTCTGATAACAACTTTATTGAGTCGGGGTCTTCAGGATTTAAACTGTGTGGAGTTTCGGGAACTTCAGCTAACTTATTGTATTCCGGATGTTTTAACCACCGGTCAATGTGCGAGAAGGAATTCTGGTTCGGCACAAGTTCAATAAAACGTTCTTTACAAAAATCATCAAGCGCGTGAATTTGTTCCGGTGTCATTGGCGACGCGTTTTTCCATACGGTTTCATGGTTTTTATAAGCAAAAGTGTGCTCTGTGTATAACTGAAACTGATTTATTTTAAATCCCGCGAGCTTATCAACAAGTTTGTACAAAGTTTCCATTTTCGGGACTTTGTCGCGGCTGACGTCAAGCATAACTCCTCGGTTTTCGAAATCCGGCCAGTCGTTGATAATTACGCACGGCAACTTTCCGGAATGACACTGTTGAATAATTTGCTGCAGAGTCATTTGAGCGTAAAAAGCGCCCGGCTGATCATGAGCGGTAATGAGGATTTTGTCCGGAGAAATTTCTAAGCGGTATCCATCCGCCTTCAAAATTTTCTGCGGATTAATTTTTACGATTAAATTTTTGGAATTTATCGGCGAATTGAAATTGCCGGGTTTATATTCACTTTGTCGCGGAATGGGTAGGAGAACCATAGATTTATTTTGCTTTTTTAAAGTTGGTTGTTGTGTACAGCCGGCAAAAATGGACGCAATGTAACACACCCCGGCGCATTGCGCCACCCCTATCAAGAGGGGAATTAACCACCCCGCCCTTCCCCGGCATTTGCGGTGAACGTGGGCACCCCTCCTTGTCAAGGAGGGGAGTTTAATGAACTTAATCGACATGATGAAACCCCCGGTTGGATTTTCTCCACCAATTAATAAATATTAAATGATAAATGATAAATAATAAATAGAAACCGCCTTCCGGTACTCCTATTTGCTCATTCGCAAATCCGGAAATGTGATATCTGATGTTCGGATCATTTGGAGTAACGGCGACAGTGAATATTCCATTATCGTCCGCTACGTAATCACATTTAACGAGCGAGCCGAAATTCATACCGTATCCGTCCACATTTATATTAGTGATATTATTTCCGTAGCTGGAGGAGAAAGTTGCGTCATACCCCCAATCCGGCTGTCCAATTGCTTTTGAATATAAATATAAAGTGTTTGACGAATATGGGAGAAGGTCGGATATCGTTAATCCAAACCCACCGCCACAGAAAATGTAAAACTCCGAAAGCTCGTAACTCGATCCGCTGATTTGATTTGACGGAACTTCATTTCCAGAGCGGAAAGATGTCCATCCATCGGCCGAGAATATAGACCAGTTAGTTCTTGTGATCATCGGGTCGCCGTTACCAAAGAAAGAATCATTTGTAAGCGCGCCCGTGCCGATAAAATCCTGCCCTTCAATTGTTACGTCATTCCCGTTTAAATTTACGAGATGAGTATATTCTTTTTCTGCTTCGATAAGTGAGGAGGTATCATCTTCCCATTTAGAAATTGTAAAAGGCCATGCGGCAGTCTTAATAGAAAGATTATCAACGAGACTGGAATTATTGCCTGCACTGTTATAATTAAAGAAAGAAAGAAAGTTTTCCGCAAAACCACTGCTCTTTTCATAATAATATTTATTAAAACCTTCAAAAATTTTAACGGGAATTCCATTGACAAAAACTGATATTAAAACCGGATTTTCAAAACTTTCCGCAGAAGAGGAAATCAGAACATGATATTTCCCTGACGTTGGAAGCACATTTGTTGAAATTCCGACAAGAGTTTTGCTGCTGTATAACCCGAAATTGCCGTTGGCGGAAAATATAGCACCTATTCCACCCGAACTATCAGGCATAAAGCTGGATTGATCAAATTTTCCGAATGAACATGAAAGCCAATCTGTTGAATTATCAAAATTATGCGGTTCAGCGTCAAATTCAATTTTAAATTTTGAATTTTCTATAAAACTGTGATTTGGTGAACAACCGGAATTTTCACCAAGTGTAAGCTTACCCGGATGTGATGAAGAATTACCGGTTTCAGTCGTGCCGGATGTTTTATATGTTAGCGGCGCGGCATTGCCATGCTGCCTGCCCGGATTTGCATAGCCGTGATTTACATCTCCATTTCCGCTGACATTAAATGTATCAACAAAAATTGTCGATTGTGCCGGATTAGTGATACAGATGAATGATGTGTCATCCGACCAGCTGCTCCACGTGTTAAATTCATTCATATATCGAACTCGCCAATAATTTGTTCCATCAGGGATAATATTTTGAGCGGCAGTGAAAATGTTTGATGGAATGACTGAGCCGCTTTCCCATATAATATCTGTAAAAACATCATCAGAAGCAGCCTGCCATTGACTCGCTGCAAAAGAAAAACTTCCGGGATCGGAATAAATACTCGCTGAAAAAGTTACCGGAGATGTAACTGTATTAAACGAAACCGGAGACGTGTTTGACGGTTTTGCAGGCGACTGCGGACTATAAGTAAATCCTTTTGCCGGACCGGTAAGAGCGGTTACGCCGCCACCGTTTTCAGCGTTCACCCAGTAATAATAATTTTGTGCCTGAGAAACAGTTGTATCGTTATAAACATTTGTAATAACTACAACCGCAAAATTCGTCGCGGATATATCAGAAGTATCGGCGCGGTAAAGCGTGTAAGAATCTGCTTCGTTAACGTTACTCCATGAAACTAAAATTTTGTCGGAATAACTTCCCTTCGATGCTGAAATCGATGTCGGCGCATCAGGAGGAAGTATTTCATTGCTAAACGCGTACCAGGCGAGAGGATTGTTTGTCGGCGCTGCGGAAATTGAGAAAACACCACTTTCCGAAGCGATGTAACTATAAGTTAAAATTTGCCCGTTGTTATTTCCAAATTGGTTCTGGTTTAACAGAGAAATAATTCCGCCATCGCTTGTCGCGTAATAATTGTAGCGGGTTGTCGCGGTGCCCGGCCCTCCGAGTCCGTAATCCATTCCAACGCTGTAGATTGTCAGGTTGTATTTATTACCGGTGTTCAAGCCGGAAAGAGTAAGACAGCCTGAATTTACAGCATCAAAAAGAATGTTTGTTGAAAGAGCAATAGAACTGCCTGAAATATTTGGAGCGTAGCCGAAGTCAGTAATATTGTAATTACCATACCCACCGCCGTCTTCTTTTCTGATTTCCCAGTCCGCGCCGGACATAAGATTAGACGGGCTGCCTGAAAAAGCGACACCGTTAATTGTCGTTGATACGTCGGCAAGATTTACAGCGTGAGAATATATTTTTGAGTTTGAGATGCCTGAATCAGTATCGTTTGACCAGCTTGAAGTTTGTGGGGGATTGCTGTCCGGAGTGGATATTTTTAAGTTGTCGATATAAATTTCCGTTCCGGCTTCTGCTGTGTTGCCGAAAGAATTTATACCGA
>JAOZNZ010000431.1 GCA_029933535.1 bacterium
TTATTGACAAAACAATTAAAAATCAAATATTGCTTTCTGGAAAATCGAATATAAAGCATAGTGTTTATCGATGTTTTAATTGATACTTTTAATCGGTTGGATTGCTGCCCGTATCATACGATCACTTCTTCGCCGCATACTACTGAAAAGCCGGGTGGATGAAACACTTGTTTCATTTTTAGTCAGTGTTTCCTATGTGGCAATAATGGCTTTTGTAATCATCGCCGCATTAGGAAAACTGGGTATGCAGACCGCATCCTTTGTTGCTATGATTGGTGCAGCAGGCCTTGCCATTGGCCTGGCACTTCAAGGTGCTTTAACTAATTTTGCTTCCGGGGTATTGATGATTATATTTAAACCTATAAAAGTTGGTGACTTCATCGATGCTGCCGGCGCCATGGGCGTTGTGAATGAAATTGGAATTTTCACCACAATACTCAAATCACTGGATAATAAAGTAATTATCGTGCCAAACGGGAAATTGACTAAAAATAACATCATTAATTTCACAACCGAAAATCAACGCCGGATTGATATCGTTGCAGGAGTAAGTTACAACGATGATTTAGACAAAGTGCGCAAAGTCCTGGAGAGTATTCTCTCAGAGGATAACCGGATTCTTAAAGATCCGGCGCCGACAATCGGCGTTCTTGAACTTGCTGACAGCAGCGTTAACTTTGCTGTAAGACCATGGGTCAACACTCCGGATTACTGGGATGTTTTTTTCGCGCTTCAAGAGAAGATCAAAAAACGCTTTGATGCCGAGAATATCAGCATTCCTTTCCCGCAACAGGATGTTCACATCCACAATACTGAACAGCTATGAAAAAATTACTTATTACCGCTCCTTATAAAATCGGGTATGAAGAAGTTACTGATGAACCTTTAACGACTTCCTCTATTCGGATTCGTTCAATCTTTAACGGTATAAGCCATGGTACCGAAATGAACTTCTTTCGAGGTATGGCACCACATTTGAAAAATCATATCGATGGTGGATTGTTTCAAAAAAGAACGACTGACGATAACCCTTTCCCCGTTTGGCATGGATATGAAACTGTCGGGGAAGTAATTGAAATCGGTACCGAAGTAAAAGATTTCAAAATCGGAGATGTTGTCTGGTCAGGGAATTGTCACGCGGATATCTCTGTCTGCGATACAACTGTAACCGGTCGACCATTTTTTCTCGAGCGTGCACCTGAAGGAGTAGATATCAGCGCGGGAATCTTTCTCGCGCTTGGGGGTGTTGCGTATGATGGTCTACTTACATCCAATCTGCGAATAGGCGAAACCGGTGTAGTGAGTGGTTTGGGATGCATTGGACTTATTTGCGTGCAATTAATGGCTAACGCGGGAATTAAACCGATAATTGCTATTGATCCCCTTGAAATGAGAAGAAAAAAAGCGCTGGAGTTCGGTGCTGATTATGTTATTGACCCTGGCAAGGGAAATGTCGCGGAACAAATTCGTGACCTGAATTCCGGTAAAGGTGTCGACGCGGTAATTGAGACATCCGGTAATTGGAAAGCTCTCCATGAAGCTGTAAGATGCTGTGCAAGCAATTATGGCAGGGTTGTTGCGCTTGGTTTTTATCAGGGTGACGGACGTGACCTTCGTTTGGGCGAAGAATTTCATCACAGCACTTTTAATCCTATGGGTGCTTCATCAATTCTCGCTATCAATCATCGTTGTGAACCCGCACCGGGCCGCGCCTGGGATCGAATCCGTGTCTACCATACTTTAGCCCGAATGTTTGGAGGAGGCAAAATAAAAACGGATGGATTAATAACTCATAAGTTCAAATTTGAAGATGCACAGGAAGCGTTTGATTTAATAGATAAACATCCGGAAGAAATCCTAAAAGTAATTTTAACATTTTAATTTTTGTAACAAAAGAAATTATATTTGTATTAAAATGATTCTGTCACTAAATGATTCTGTCTATAAAGAAATTATATTTCCCGTGTGCCGCGCCCGGAGATTTTCGAGTTCCGTGGTAAAAAATATTGTATTGTAAATTCGTGTAAATTCGTGAAATTAGTGTCTAAAAGTTTTACTATTTACAATAAATTCAAGATTTTTGTTCGTCATTATTATTATGAACAAATTCCTATTATTTTTTTCGTTTTATTAATTCCCCCTTTTCTAAAGTGGAACATCCCGATTATTCCATCGGGAGTGGGTTAGGGGGATTTGATTTTGGATTTTGGAGTGCAGTAATAAAGAAATCTTTGCGATAGCTGAAATTTCATTTACTGCAGCATAGCAAAACGTTTTATGCTATAATGATTTAACCATCGCCAAAGAAAAATATGATGAAAACATGGCCGATAATCGTAACATTTTTACTTATGATGAGTAATCTTACACAAATTGTTGAAGCAAATTCGTTCCGCCCGCCTGCCGTTCCACTCGTGGCATGTGACCCGTATTTCAGTATCTGGTCACGTGCCGACCGACTCACCGACACGGGCACCACACACTGGACCGGAAAACCGCACCGGCTTGACAGCGTGGTAAAGATTGACGGCAAGTCCTTCCGTATCATGGGCACAGCGATCCCTGACATGTCTGAACTGACACAAACCGGTTTGTGGGTCCTGCCAACGCGCACCATCTACACTTTCAAGGGTGCGGGCATTGTGCTTAAACTTACGTTTATGACTCCGGCAATGCCCGATGATATTGACCTGTTATCTCGACCGGTCACTTATGTGACCTATACTTTCCGCTCCATCGACGGCAAAAAGCACCATGTTTCTTTTCAATTCAGTGCATATGCAGAGCTAACCGTCAATACCGGTCAGCAAGAAGTGATCATAAATCACGAATCGATCGATGGACTGTCAGTCATTAAAGCAGGCTCTATTGACCAGCAGATCCTAGCCAAATCGGGTGACGATATCCGTATCGACTGGGGATACCTCTATCTCGCTGCACCGGCAGACTCCTCAGTTTCTCCGAGAATTTTGTCGCAGGGAAAAACATCTGATAAGCGTTCCGCCCGGGGACCGGGTGAAAGTCTTTCTATCGCACTGGATGTAAATCTCGGCAAGGTAGGTACTAAACCCGTTTCGAGCTGGTTGATGCTAGTCTACGACGACCTCTATTCTATCCAGTTTATAAAAAAGAATCTTCGGCCTTATTGGCGGCGAAACGGATGGGAAGCAGTTGATTTACTCAAGGCTTCCGCAAAAGAATACAAAGCGTTGAAAAAACGATGCGAGGTGTTCGACGCAGAGCTGATGAAAGATCTGAAAAAAGTAGGCGGGGAAAAATACGCACGAATTGCTGCACTGGCATATCGTCAATGTTTCGCGGGAGGAAAATTTGTTGCTGATGCCAATGGACAACCGCTTCAGTTTAGCAAAGAAAACCATTCGAATGGCTGCCTTGGCACCGCCGACGTTTTTTACCCCATGTCTCCACAATTTTTGTTATTCGGACCAACAGTTGCCAAATCTTTCCTTGCTCCTTTCATGGCTTATGCTGCCTCGGAACGATGGAAATTTCCGTTTGCTCCCCACGATCTCGGGCAGTACCCACTTGCAAATGGACAGCGCTACGGTGGAGGTGAACGAACAGAGGAGAACCAGATGCCTGTTGAAGAAAGCGGAAACCTGCTTATCCTAATGTGCGCTGTCGCCCAAATGGAAGGTAACGCTGATTTCGCCGGACTTTATTGGAC
>JAOZNZ010000432.1 GCA_029933535.1 bacterium
ATCTCAGCGCCGCCTCGATTGCGGGAACGCTGTATGCCGAGGACGGTACAACACAAGTGTACAATGCGCTTGTCACGCTTGCCAGCGGCAATGACACCATAACATCAACGCGCAGTGACATACTGGGCCGCTACAAGTTCCATGTCTATCAAGCGGGCGAGTACACGGTCTTCGCGGACACCTATGACACGCTCTTTACTCCCCATACCGGAATTGTTATCGCCGGAATCGAATCGCTGACCGGGTATGATTTCATCGCACCGGCCAACCGTCTGGAAATTACCGTCAGCGCTGCCGGATCGACGGTAGCGAAGGCTCTGGTCTACGCGCAGATGACGGCGGATGTTACCTCGAATACCATGGCTTTGATCGGTGCCAGTTCAAGTAACGGTTTGTGCGTCTTCAGTCATGTTCCCGCCGGCGAGTATGAAATAACCGTGCTGGTTGCTTCGAACGAATACACAACCATGATAGTTACTGCCGGGGAGGGAACAACGCGGCATGACGTGGCGCTGGCCGCGGGTCGCATTGTGCGCGGCTCTATTCGCAACGGCTCCTACGGTCTGCCTAGCACACGGGTTTCTTTGTCCGATGCGCGCGGTGAACTGTTAGTCACGCGCACGAAGTATGACGGCTCGTTTGAGTTTACTTCGGTTCCTACCGGCATTTTTTCTTTGATAGCGCTGCCGCTGGACATCTACGGCCCGGTTATCACCAACGGTATCGACATGCGCACTGCTACCGTTAAAGAAGTAATCGTGCAAGCTCCCCCTCTTTCCGTTTCTTCTATAGCAGGAACAGTAACAACAACGACAGGGAATGCCGTACCTGACACGTTAGTCAGATTAGAAACCATAGACGGAATAGAACTCAGTTGCGCGCTTGCCGACAGTGATGGCACGTATTCCTGCAAAGACTGCCCTGCCGGCAGTTTTATGCTCATTGCCTGGCGCGACGGGCATCGCCCGTTGCGACGCTCAGTCGTCAGCCAAACAGGTGTGTCTCTGAATGATATAGACCTGGCGCTCGCTCCTCCTTGTGCCGCGCCGGCGAATCCAGAGGGCGGCACTGCATTGGATGGCAACGTGGTATTAGGAATAGGCACCGCGTTTACAGATTGGTTATCAGGTGGTTCGTATCTGCAACCACCCGGGACATTGATTGGGCAACTTAAAACACTACCAAGCTACAAGAAAATCTGGATCTCCGCTAAGGCTGCCGGCAAATCATCCTGCGCGGGTGCCCAGAGCGCCATGTGGCGTTGTCAGAGCTTGGATACGGACTTGCTGCTGCAGAAGTTGGCTTGGGACCGTGCATACACCGCCGTCCGCGATATCAACTATGCCAATGTGATGCTCGTGCTCAGCGATGGCGCTCTGGTAACGGCCAAAGGGATGAAACTGCTGGAGAGTTTGTCTAAGTTTACCAAGTATAAACAACCGGAATCAATCAGGTACGAATGTCCCGAATTCAAAGCGTTCCTGGATATTGATGAAACCGCGATCATCAATGGACTTTCAGATATTAACAACGCTGTCAGCCTGATGCAATCAAAATTGCTCTCGGGCGATTTCAAAGATGTGGCCGGATGCTTGAATACGATCCTTGATGCCATTTGTGCAATAGAGGCAATAGGTGGCTCTAAATTTCCCAAACTTCAATTTCTGAATGAGTTGAAATCTCTTGGCATGAGCATCCGCGATTACGTCGATGACCTCAAGGGATTTGAAAGTGATGCCGTGCGAGCCTATAATACCTATGATTACGCCGGAAAGGATTGGTTTGCATACTATCACAGCTATCTGAAGGCCTATGCCAGTCTGCGCGCGGCGGTTGCCGACTGCAAAGGCAAGCGTAGACCACTTCCTCCTCCTCCTCCTCCATATCCACCAGGGCGGCGCGGCGGCGGCGGCGGTGGCGGCGTAGCCGGCAGTATTGACCCCAACGATAAATACACGACCGGTGTCGGCATCAATCACTATATTCGTCCAGATGCTACTATCTATTACTCTATTACATTCGAGAACATGCCAACTGCGCCCGCTCCGGCCCAAGTTGTGCTGGTCACCGATCAACTCGATCAGCACTTGGACTTGTCTACCGTTGAACTGGTTGACCTGGGTTTCAATAATGTTGAAACGTTCGTGCCGGCCGGCCAACACGAGTTTTCCGGCAGTGCGGTCGTTGCAACCGATCCGAATCCGGTCAGAATAACGGCCGGCCTGAATCCCGACACGGGCATGCTCTCCTGGGAAATGGCTTCCACTGATCCCGTTACTGGTGAACTACCGGAAGACCCGTTTGCCGGGTTCCTCCCGCCTAACAACACCAACGCCCATGATGGTGAAGGTTTCGTTAGTTTCAGAGTTAATCCCGTATCCGGCTTGCCCAGCGGTACGATTATCAGCAATATGGCCCGCATTACCTTTGACGTGAATCAACCGATTGATACACCCTGGGTAATAAACATAATCGACTGCGCCGCTCCGGTAAGTTCCGTCAGCGCGCTTCCCGCTCAGGAATATTCACAGGCGTTTACTGTAACATGGTCGGGCACGGATACTGAGTCCGGGATAGCTGACTTTGATGTGTATTGCGCGGTTGACGGTGGAGCATATACTTGCTGGATGGAAGCAATCACGAATCATTCCGCTCAGTACCAGGGCGCCTACGATCACACGTACGCTTTCTATAGCATTGCGCGTGACGCGGTGGGGAACATAGAATTACCGCCGGCAACGGCTGATACTACTACTCAGGTGACTCTGCTGGCCCCGGCGGGAGTGTCGGCGACCGACGGTCTCTACGCCGACAGCATAGGTGTGTCCTGGAACACCGTTCCGAGTGCCACTATGTATGCCGTCTATAGAAGCATCTCGGCTCAGTTCGCGGATGAAACGCTTCTGAGCACGACCGCAGCGACGGAATATCAGGATGCAACCGTTGTTCCCGGCACCACGTATTATTATCGTGTGGGAGCACGCGTCTCGACCTATGAAAGCGCACGCAGCGTTTCGGATTCTGGATTTGCGCTGGTAACTGTTGCTTGGGAGGGTAAATGGAAGTACAAAGACAAAAAATCCACTGACATACTTATTGGTACAAAACTGCCTTACGATCTTAAATACTATTTTGAAAATGATTGGCAACTGGGAATGGCTACTCTTGATGGCAATTTTATTACGAATTTCTATGGCCCACATATATTGGAGGGCATCGGAAAGAAAATGAAAAAATGGAAATACAAAGTTAAGAAAGATGTCAGTATTGTTTACATTTCGAAAGATAAGCCCAATAAAAACAAACTTTTGTACAAAATATGGCGGCAAATGCCAGTAACAAATGTTATCTATCTTGTGCCGCCAGGTGTAAACATCAGCACCCTCAATCTGGAGAAAATCGACAATATTCGTTTTGTTCTCGTGCCGGCTAATCCTTCAAAAACAAATGGTTGGCAGGTGCTGACACCGGAGATTATTTATGAAGATCAGAATAATTATTGATAGGATCTTTAATAGATAGTGGCTGACCGAAAACCTATCCATTCGCATTATAAGCTTTAAAAAAATTGGAGACACATCTTTTAGCACCATAGTATTTTGAATCCCGACTACATACCCCGGTATGAAATCGGAATTTAAAGCACTCTGCCATCTAAAATAAGCGTCATGCGAAAAGA
>JAOZNZ010000433.1 GCA_029933535.1 bacterium
TAAAAACCAACACAACCGTATTCGGAGATATTTATCTCGATTTTTTTGCCGAAGCAGGATTCTTAATTGATGGCGCGGAAGATATTGTTAATAAAATTTCTTCTCTATCAACTACCGCAATTATCACAAACGGATTGAGCGTCGTTCAACGGTCACGCTTTTCTAAAGCGCCTATCATGTCGCAGTTCAAAGATGTTATTATTTCCGAAGAAGTCGGCGTCGCGAAACCCAATCCGGAAATTTTTGAAATTACTTTTGAAAAACTGAATCATAAAAATAAAAACACCACACTGATTATCGGTGACAGTTTAACTTCCGACATTCAGGGTGGTGTAAATTTCGGTATTACCACCTGCTGGTTTAATCCAAAAAGATCTCCAAATAATTCCGGTTTAACACCCGATTTCGAAATCCATAAATTAGAAGAATTGATAGAGATTGTAGGTTGATTTAATATTTTTTCTACCCACGAAACACACGGATTACACGGAAAAAACAAAAGACAATTATAGTATAAATTTTAAAAAATCTTTTTATTTACAATTTATTTTGTCTTTTATATTTTTAAAAAATGATTCTGTCGACCATGATTCTGTCGATATAAAAGATTTGAAATTAATGATTCTGCCGCGCCCCGCATATGCTTGGGGTCACTAAATGATGAACATGCGAACACATGTTACTTCGTTGCTGTCATAAAAGTTTATTAAATTATTTTGCCACTAAATCATTTTGCTATAAATGAATTTTAATTTTTTCTGTAATTTCCCGTGTAATCCGTGTGTTCCGTGGGCAATTATTTAAAATATTATTCTTCAATCCGCATCCACACTTCCAATTCATCCGTCGATTCCGTAATTTCGAACTCATCAGCAACATACGTTTTATCATCGTATTTTATCTTCCAACCGGAATATTTTCCCGCTTTCAACTCACCGGTTGCCGAACCGTCTTTCTTAATATAAAAAAAACTTTGATTAATAACACGTGTATTCTCCGGTGAAGTACCGTCAGGTAGTCTAAAAGTTAACTTTACCACGGCGGAATTTGTATAATTCAAAACCAAGTCCGGCAGTTCCAAATAATCGCCTTCTTCAACTTCAAATTTATGTGACGCGGAAAAACCAAGTCGTGATCGCGCTGAAACAGCCGCTTTACCCGGCGGAACATCTTCAAAAGCATAATTCCCGTTTTTTTCATCTGTCATAACACTAAAAGTTTTTTGAAATTTGCTGCAGTTCAGCGTAACCAAAAGCTCAAGCGGTTTATTATTTTGATCAACCACTCTGCCATGAATTTTTGCGGTTTTTCCTGATTTGAGAATTATATTTCCAACGTTACAAGTCAGTTCTTTTGTAAAATCAAATTTTACTACTTCAGGTAAATATCCATCAGCTGAAACTACCATTGTATCTTTTTTCTTACATTGTGATCTTGCAAGTTTAAAAACAAACGTTCCGTCAACGGAATTATAAGAATGCTGTGTGTAACTTTGATTTACTACAAAACTTTTTGCCGGTGAGTCTAAATCATCAAGAAAAACTTTACCGGTAATTTTATACGACTGCTGAAACTTCAATTTTACATTCTTCGTTCCGGAGATCAAATTTGTGCTAAGCTCAAATCTATTCTTCCAGGTATGTGCGGTGACATTCATCATTGTCCCTTTTTCCCGTTCCACACCATGTACTTCAAAATAACCTTTTGCGTCAGCTGTAGCTTTTATATAATCTCTATTAACTATTATTTGAATCGTACTATTCGCTGCAGGCGAACCGTCAGGATTAAAAATATGGCCTGACAGTTCGGGTTCCGAACTTGAGAAAATCAATGTAATATAATTTGTAATCTGGCCATAAATCGGAATACCGTTTGTTACAAGTGATAATCCTTTCTGTTCTTCAGAAGCGTTACACGAGAAAGTTCCATCACCACTGTGCATTGTTTTAACATAATACCACTCATCTTCAGAAACATCAACATGATGATTCAACACAGTAGTATAATCTGGCAACTTCAAATTACAAGTATATTTATATTTTACGACCGGTGTTCCGTCCTCTTCTTTGGCTTTTACCGCTATAACAGCTGTTTTTTCAGCAATTAAATCTCGTTCCGCTGTTTCATCAGGCTTTACTTCAACTGTAAATCCTTTGCCTGAATTGTAAGAAGGTATCGACCAACCTGAATTGAAGTCGTCGATTCTAAATCCGTATTTTGCCGGTGCGACAACATTTGAAAATTTATAATGTCCATCCGAATCCGATGCAGTTCTATAATAAACTGTTTCATTAGAATTAAATACATGTTTTATGTTTTTTTTATTTTGAATAGAATTTATTGAAATTGTTATGCCGGATAACAATTTCCCATCTTTGTCCATTACTTTCCCGGTGATATTCCCCGCCTGCCTCAAAATTATTTTTATAAAATTATCTGCCTCGCTGATTTCTTTTATTACTTTTGCAAATCCCGGTTCTTCTACAATTATTTCTCCGAAAAAACAGTTCCCAAATTCTTTTACTTCAATAGAAAAATTTCCCTGCCTGTCGGTTACACAGGAAACATACGGCTTGCTGCTCCCATGCCACATACGCGCCTTGACAGTTACTCCCTCCACAGGTTCATTATCAGACTCGGTAACAACGATACCGCCTAATTGTTTTGAAGGATAATCGCCAAATGAAAAATTCAGTTCCGTTTCCGGCGCCTTTAAAATAATATTCGTACTAAAACTTTTGTATCCGTTAAGTAAAAAGAAAAGTTTAAACTGCCCTTCCGAAAGTTGTGGAATTGCATAACTTCCATCATTTTCAGGTTGGACATTAGCATTTACTTTATATACCCCTTTAAGTTTCTTTGCAGATGAAACTGTAATAGAAAATTCATTTGTTACAGGTGAACCGTTCGGCAAAAGCGCGGTTCCTCTCAAAGTTACACTTGCCGGAATTCTTACAATAACTTCCTGCTTGTTTTTTGTATTAAACTTCTCCGAATAACATTGAGGAATATTATCTCCGGTTAATCGCACACACATATTAGCTGAACCTACAGAAATCGGCGTGAAAGTTATTTTATTGCCTGTAATATTCGTTGTGGCAGCAAAAACAATATCAATGCCAATATCAATATTATGGGAATTTACGCTTACTATTTCCGCACACAAGTTTTTAATTATTTTCGGTTTATTTTCAATAATTGCGGTAACTACAATTCCTTTACCACTTAATTTAAGTTTTATGTTTTTTGATGATAAAAGATCGGGTGAAAGATGGCCGCAAGAAACTATTCCCGAAATATAATTGTCGTTATATGCCCTTGCAGAGAATCCGGAAATGTGTTTCGGAATATAAATCTCCGCAATTCCGCTTTCGTCTGTTTTCTTTTCAATAAATAATGCCTCATTGCGATTTACCGGGGAAGATGATAAATTTACCGTCGCACCGATTGCCGGACCGCCATCCACTGTAACATTAACAACAACAAGTCGTTTATTTTTATTTTTTTCTTCTGATTGTATTTCAGGAATTTGTTGCTGTTCAATTTCAACCGGCTTTTCTACCGGCGATATTTTCTCAACAACTTTTTTGCGGGGGGAAAGAGATATGTCTTCAAGAGCAATCGGCTCTTCCTGCGGTTTACAACCGACAAAAAATGTTGATAGAAAAAGCGTTGCTG
>JAOZNZ010000434.1 GCA_029933535.1 bacterium
TTTTATTTTAAGGAAAACCGTTAAATCCTCGGCTTCAGGAGTTACGGCATACTAAGAAATCACAATAGTTTGTCATTATATTCCTGAACTTCCGCAAGGGTGCTCAGGTTTTTCTTTTTATGGAAGGGACAAAGAACAAACCCTTAAACTATTTAACAAAAAGGAGATTTTCTATGAATCGTTTGTTCAAAACATCCCTTATCGTAACGGCATTAATCTCGTCTCAGATTTTCGCCGCTGATTGGTCATCTTTTGCAGGTAATAACGCAAATTCGGCTGTAACAACTGATTACGCTCCGCGTGATTTTAACTCCGCTGTCATCAGCTTTACATCAGACCTGGGCTTAAAAGAAAGCTCTGCTCCGGTTGTTGCCGATGGTAAAGTATATGTCTATGCTAATGGCGAAACAGGCACTCTTTACTGCTTAAACGCAGAAACCCTTGCTGTTGATTGGCAGACGCCCGTTATGGTTGATGATACGACAGGATTTGGCAGCTGGTCAACTCCGGTTGTTGGAAGTTCAAGCATTGTCTTTGCTGCAAGCGATTTTCTTGGTTGCTGGAACCTTGACGGTTCTGAACGCTGGACAATTACACTTGAGAACAAAGTAGGTAACGGTTCATGTAAAATTTCTGACGGAAAAATTATTGTTCCATGTTTTAACTGGGCAAACGCTTTTCAAAGCATGAGCGCTTTTGATCTTCAATCAGGCAGTAATTTATGGAATGTGATTGATCCGGCATTTACATTTTCGGCTTGCACACCAGTCATCTATGAAACAGCAGGTAAAGGATATGGATGCTCAGGCCCTCTCGTATTCCAATTCGATACTTCCGATGGAACAGTTGATTGGAGTAAAGGGCTTCCTGATGCATCAGGTCTTCAAAATCTTTCGATGCTAAATAGCGTTCTTTTTGTTTCTGATTTCGCATTCAGTGCTACTGTAGGCTCAAACCTTTATTCCGTTAACAGAGGGGATGGAACTGTAAACTGGGTTGCACAGGTAAATGTTTCCGATATGCCACCGGCAATTGAAGGGCATGTTCTCGTTCATTCTTCAGGAGATTCATGGGGCGTTCCGCAGGAATTAACAGGAATTGACTTAATCACAGGAACTCAGCTTTGGAAAGTCGCAAAAAGTCTCGGCGGATGGACGTTTATGCCCGCTATCAGCAAAGGCGTTGTTTACGCTTCCGCAAACAACTCTACAAATTTAACCGCTATAAATGTTGCTGACGGATCTGTTATTTCGGAAATCGCTCTTGGGGGCTCTTCACCTGCAATTGCAAACGACATTCTTTACACAGCTTTTGATGGAAGACTTTTTGCTTATTCATGGAAAGCTGAAGCTCTTTCTGTTGACAAAGCTAACGCGAAAATTATGTTGACAAAAGATAACAAAGATAACGCTAAACTTTCCGCTTCTATTCCTATGACAGTTTCTCCTACTAACTGGCTGGACGGAGCTTTGACATTAAAGGTCGGTGATATTGTCTTTCTTGCGAATGACACAGGCGAATTGAAAATTTCCGACAAGAAAGTCACCTGGAATTATACAAGTTCTGACAAATCTGCAAAAACAACTCTCAAATGGATAGCTAAAAAGCAGGTTATGCAAATCAAGGCAAGTGTGAAAAAATCAAATCTTCGCGGCACAGTTCCATACACAACTGTTGATGGAACAGAAACAAGCGATATTACTTCAATACTTCGCGCGGGAGATTATGATTTTTATGCTAAATCTATTGATACAATGACAACAGAAACAAAAAAGGAAAAAGTAAAACTGAAATATAAAAAATAAAAATGCTTAAGTAAGCAAAATCGGATGCAATCGACAAAATTTGTCGATTGCATTCGATAAATCAGGCCTTTTGGACCTATTGGACTTATAAGACCTATATGTCCAATCTGTCCTATAGCCCAATTCCGGCGACTAAATCAAAGAATCATAAATTATTAATAATGTTTATCGTGTTTTCAATGTTTATTGATTATGCACCAAAGCCGGTAAATTTAAAAAGATTGATTTAGCCTCAAGGGCTATCCCCGGCACGCCACGAACTACGTTATAAAAGACTTGGCGTATACATATACGCCTGCGCCTTCCAGGCCTTGTTCGTGGCATACCGGGAATAGTCGCCGGAATTAGGTATAGCTGAAATCTAAACATATTATGAAAAAAACATTTTTTTTATTTGCAACAATAATTTCAATCATCTTTTTTTGCGGGCTGCAATCAACAATTTTTGCCGATGATGGTTTTGTTCTCGAAGTTCCAAAATTTAAAGGCTGCAAAGCCAAATGCGTAAGTCCTAATAAGCAAAGACCGCAAGGACAGAAGGGACTTCAAGGACAACAAAACCCAAAGCATAAAGCACAAAGTACCAACACTCCAGCACTCCGGCACTCCACAAATTTCACCAATCCTTCTTCCATAATTGCTCTTTCCCCTGCAATAACGGAAATAATTTACGCACTTGGCGCTGGAGATGAAATCATCGCCGTATCCGATTTCTGCAATTATCCTCCGGAAGCGAAAAAGAAGCAAAAAGTTGGTGGAGCAATAAATCCATCTTACGAACAAATTTTAGTATCAAAGCCTGATCTAATAATTTATCAGGGACTTATGGTAAAAATCAAAAAGTTTTGTGAAAATTATAAAATCCAAACATATAATGTTCAACTAGACAATTGGGAAACAATTACAAATTCAATTCAGCAAATCGGAAATAAAATCGGTTATTCAAAATCCGCGATAAAATTGAGAAACCAAATGGCGGAAAAATGGAACAAAATCCGCAATATCGCCGTTAAAAAGATACCCGTCCCTGTTCTGATTTGTGTTGGTCGCGAATCCGGTCCTGTGGCTTCCTGCACGACAATTGGAAAGAATTCTTTTATAAATGAAGCATTAACAATTGCCGGGGGAAGCAATGTTTGTGAAGATGTTATCGGCGCTTATCCGACAATTTCCGCAGAGATAATTTCCTCGCGGCAACCTGCAATCATTTTTGAACTTCGCCCCGGTCAAAAAATAAATGCTGATCAAATAATTAAGGAGTGGGAAATTTTAAACAAGAAAAGTAAAGTAATTATTCTTACAAATGATTATCTAATGGTTCCCGGACCAAGAATCACTAAAATTGCAGAAGAATTCAGAAAGAAGCTAAAATAATTGAATTTGCTTTTTAATGGCAATACGATTACAATATTTCAAGCAAATTTAAAATTATTAAAATGGAGAAATTCAATGGGTGATATAAATCAGGAAATTTATCTTAAAAAATTTATGCCGGATGTTAATGGACCTGTACTTGAAATCGGCAGCAAAGACTATGGAAATACTTCCAGCTTTCGTGATTTTTATAATAATAACGAATATATCGGCGTTGACCTCGAAGCAGGCAAAAACGTCGATTGCGTTGCTGACCTGACTGAGGGCACAGGCGGACTTAAAGAAAACTATTTCTCGCTTGGTATTTGTTGTTCGGTTCTGGAACACGTCCGCCAGCCATGGAAGATGGCTGATAATTTAACATCAATAATTAAGACGGGTGGTGCGTTGTATATTTCAGTTCCGTGGGTGTGGTCTTATCATCCTTATCCTGATGATTATTACAGATTTTCCTGGAAGGGAATAATTGAACTTTTCCCGGATTTTGACTGGAAGAAT
>JAOZNZ010000435.1 GCA_029933535.1 bacterium
ACGAAATGGGAAACCTGCACAGTGTGTCAAAAGCTCTTGAACACGCGGGTGCTGATGTTGATATTCTTACTCAACCGGCTGAAATGGATAAATATTCCGCACTTGTTTTGCCGGGTGTTGGTAATTTCGGTGATTGTGCTGAAAAATGCCGGGAGCACGGATTTGATAAATTAACTTTTAAATGGATAAGCATCGGAAAACCATTTTTAGGAATATGCGTTGGGATGCAATTATTGATGGAAGAGAGTGAAGAAGCACCCGGCATCCCCGGTCTTGGTATTTTCAAAGGCAAGGTCAAGCTTTTCAAGCCGAAAGATCCGGCATTAAAAGTTCCTCAAATGGGATGGAATCAAGTTGAGCAAATATTAAAAAATCCAATTTTTAATGATATTCCGAACAATAGTTATTTTTATTTCGTACACTCATATTACGTTGAACCTGAAAACGAGGAAATTATTTTAGGCGAAACTGATTACGGAATTAAGTATTGCTCGTTTATACAAAAAGACAATATTTTCGCAACGCAGTTCCATCCTGAAAAAAGCCAGAAAATTGGGCTTAAATTATTGGAAAATTTTGTGAAAATAGTTATTAGTTATTAGTTAATAGTTATTAGTTATTAGTTATTAGTTAATAGTTAATGGTTACTGAACACTGACACCTGACACCTGACACCCGATTACTATGATAATCCTCCCCGCAATTGACCTTAAAAATGGAAAATGTGTTCGCCTTGTTCAAGGCGATGCAAACCGCGAAACCATTTACAGTGATAATCCGGTTGATGTAGCTATTTCTTTTAAAAACGCCGGCGCGAAATGGATTCACGTTATCGATCTCGATGGCGCTTTCTCAGGCGAACGCCGGCACACAGAAATCGTTCAGAAAATTATTGACGCTACCGGATTGAATATAGAAATTGGCGGCGGAATTCGTGAATTGTCAGATATCGAAGTCTGTATTAAAGCGGGAGCAAAACGAGTAATTCTCGGAACTTCGGCCCACAAAAAACCTGAACTGGTAAAAGAAGCTGTTAAAAAATTCGGTGGGGATGCAATTGCTGTCGGAATAGATTGTAAAGACGGAAAAGTCGCTATTAAAGGCTGGACAGAAATCACTGAAACTTCTGTAATTGATCTTGCGAAGAAAGTGATTGACGACGGTGTAAAAACAATAATTCATACAGACATCGCCGTTGACGGAATGCTTACCGGTCCGGATGTGAAAACTGTAAGTGAACTTATGAAAAACTTTGATGTTAATATTATAGCTTCCGGCGGAATTGCTTCATTAACTCATATAAACGAATTGCTAAACATAAAACCTCACGCTCCTTACGGCTGCATAACGGGAAAGGCTATTTATACCGGAAGTCTTAATCTCGAAGAGGCAATAAAGATAACTAAATAGGTTTCAGGTTTCGGGTGTCAGGTGTCAGGAAAATACTGAACACTGACACCTGACACCTGACACCTGACACCTGACACCTTTTAACTTTTAACTTTTAACTTTTGACCTTTTAACTTTTTAATATTATGTGGATCTTAAATTTTTATCAAGACTGTAAAAGAGTATTTATCACTATGACGGGCAACCCGGTTATAAAATTCATTAAACTATGGTTTGTGCCTTCGGTACATATTATGTTTGTTCACAGAATTGGCAGCGGTATTGTAAAGTTATGGCCGCCATTCAGTTGGATTTTATTAATTCCCTACGCTGTTCTTCAATTTATAATCAGAGTTATTTATGTAGCAATTATTCCGGCAAGAACTAAAATAGGTCCCGGATGTGTTATTCTGCATTCCTATGGTGTCCATCTTCATCCATTGGCAAAACTCGGTAAAAATGTTACTATAGCAGAACAGGTCGGTGTTGGTGCGGCAAAATTATCAGATAAAAAATATCCCGTTATCGGCGATGAAGTTATGCTTGGTATCGGCTCGAAAATACTTGGTCCTATCACTATAAATCATCACGCTGTTGTCGGTGCGAATGCGGTTGTTTTAAAAGACATGCCGGCTTATGCTGTAATTGGAGGAGTTCCTGCTAAAGTATTAAAAATCCATCGACCTAATAAAAGAAAAAGAGAAAATAGGTACAGACCGTATAGAAGAAACAGAAACGCTCATATCAAAACCGATAAAAGAAGCGGAGCGATTCATATAAATGAAAAGTAAGCCGCGCTCTTGACCGGCGTATGCCTGGTTCCCAGCGCGAGCCGTTGAGTGGTGAGTGGTGAGTGGTTCGCGAAGCGCCCGGCGAATGCCGGGGAGTTGTGGAGTGGTTAAGTAGTTGAGTAGTGGATGGAGGGACGCTGTCCTCAGCGTCCTAAATGGAGTGATTGAGTGGTGAGTTGAAAGTTGAAAGTTGGGAGTTGATAATTCATAATTAATAATTGATTCCCCTCCTGTTTTAGGTGGCACATCCCGAGTATTTCCTCGGGGAGGGGTGCCCGCAGGGCGGGGTGGTTCTTAACTTGAGAATTGGTAGTTGAAAGTTCGATATGACCATGAGTACACGGTCACTAATGTGAAATCCAAAATCACAAATCCAAAATCCAAAATAAAGTAATGGAAATGACTGAGAAAAAAATACTTCACGTTTGCACCGTGGGCATTACAGCAAGAACTTTCCTTCTTCCTATTTTCAAAAAATTGCAAAGCGAAGGTTATAATGTTACGTTTGCATGCACCGATGATGATGATGCAAGGTTTGTAGAATCTCAAGGCATCCCTTTTTTCCCTGTTAAAATAAGTAGAAATATTTCTGTAACAGATCTTGCGGCGATTTTCAAACTTTATAATTTCATCAGAAAAAATAAGTTTCTGTTGGTAAATACTCATACCGCTAAAGCTGGTTTCACGGGCAGAACAGCCGCCTGGCTGGCACGAGTTCCGGTAATTATTCACACTGCGCACGGGCTTGTTGTTCACAAATATTTATCTTCCTTCAAGAAATCGATTTATAAATTACTTGAGCGATGGATTGGTAAAAAAACTACCGCGTTTATTGTTGTAACAGATAAAGTGGGAGATGAATTAATAAAAACCGGCATTGCGAAAAAGAATAAAATTCA
Organism: bacterium; assembly: GCA_029933535.1. GTDB lineage: Bacteria > Auribacterota > UBA3054 > UBA3054 > B51-G9 > B51-G9. The sequence continues at coordinate 3,080 of JAOZNZ010000435.1, forward strand.
TAGAATTTATAATGGAATAAATCTTGATGATTTTTCTGAAATAAATAAAACTTCGCATTTGGAATTTCGTGAAAAATTAAACATTAATAATGATGATATAATTATCGGTACTCTTTCACGATTAGTTCCCGACAAAGGATTAGAAGATTTAATTCAGGCATTTGCTTTAATTCACAGTTCAAATCCTAAAACAAAACTTGTTATTGCCGGTGATGGACCATTAATAAATAAATTAGTCGAATTAGCAGAAAAACTGAAAATTAAAGATAATGTCAATTTTATTGGTTGGCAAAATAATGTTCCGCAAACTCTTGCTCTTTTTGATGCCTTTTGTCTGCCAACTTTACGTGAAGGTTTCGGATATGTCTTTCTTGAAGCACAGGCTGCCGGAGTGCCGGTTATTGCAACAAAAATTGAACCTTTAACAGAAACAATGCAGGATGGCGAATCGGCGATTCTTGTACCTACGCACTCACCTGAAAATCTTGCCTCTGCGATACAAAAAATAATCACAGATGACGCACTTAAAAATCAGCTTATAGAAAACGGATTAAAAAATGTCAAAGAGCGATTTGATCAGAGAAAT
>JAOZNZ010000436.1:0-1358 GCA_029933535.1 bacterium
GTTTCATTTGTAACTTCTCCGCTGTCCCAATCAATAAATGAAAACGAAGATTTATTATCAATTTGCCATTGAGAAACGGCGAACGGGTAGCCGTCATCATCCGAGTATGGCGAGCTTTCCAAAATTACAGGAAAGGAAGAAATAATTTCGGAATCAGCAGGAGAAATATTTGTAGGCTGGTTTGGTCCGAGAGAAGCAGTAGCAAGTCCTGTGGCACAATTTCCAAAACCGCTTTCGCCATTTAGATTTTTAGATTTTACCCAATAATAATAATAAATTTCGTTTGTTGGCGAAACATCTTCAAAATAATTTGTAGAAATTTCGGCAGAGTTTGTAACCGCCGAAGAGCTGTCCGCAATATTATTTCTCCAGACCTGATAGCTGTCAGCTTCGCCAACATTATCCCAGCTTACAGCAATTTTATTAGAGTAAGTTCCTATAGATGCAATCGTATTTTGTGGAGCAGGCGGAGGATCAACATTATCAATAATTTCGACTTTTACATTGTCTAATCTAACCTGAATCCCGGAACAATTTTCAATATAAATTCCTATTTCGTTAGTGCCTGGTCCTTGTATTGTCAGCGGCGTATTAAAAATAAAAAAGTGAGAATTAGAAGGAGCATCGGGCTGGTTTATTGGACAAGAAAACCTACCAGCAGCTTTCCAATCACCTGGAATTTCCGCCCACATAGCGCTACCGCTCAAACTAGCGACATTTTCGGGTTCAATATCTCCGGCAATTATGGAATTATTCGCTTCACCAGACATATATTTTAACCCAACATCAATAGTTTGCGAAGCCGGACTTCCAGGCACACAAATAGCATCAAAAGAAACTTTGTATTTTGTTTGAGGGATCAAAGTAATTCCGACAAAAGTTTGTTCCCAATGAGCGCCTGGTCCATTGAACCAAATGTTTCCGCCACTTATAGGAGAAACCCCTCCGCTGGCAATCCAGTTACCGATATAACTCCAATTATTATCGCAATCCTCCTGTGAATCAAAAGTACCGGAAATAACAACATTTGAAGAAGTGGCTAAAATATTTGAAGCGACAAAAATAGCAACTACAGAGACTAAAGATAAGATTTTATAAATTTTTTTCATAATATATTTTAGGTTTTGAGGTTAAAATTCTACTGCGGATTATTTTGATTCAAGTTTTATATAATCCAGCAAAAAGAAATTACAATTACTAAGAGGCGAAACTTCTTTAACAACTTCTATTTTGATTTTGTTTTTACCTTTTTTTATGAAAAAAGTTCCGAGATTTATTTCGCCGGATGGATGTACATTTACCGCACGAAGATTTAGTTGATTAGTCGCAGATTGACCATTAATAGAAATGTTGAATTT
>JAOZNZ010000436.1:1458-3658 GCA_029933535.1 bacterium
TACTTTCATTTTTTCACCTTCGATAGCGCCGGGAACTTTTTTGCAAGGCGGAAGTTCAGGTATTACAAGTTCTTCTTTTTTTATTAAAGTAAAATTGTCTTTTTCGCCGGGACGTGCATACCAATAAACAGTTGAAGCTAAGGAAACCGAAGTTTCTTTATTGTGATGCCAGACTTCCATATCGAATTTTATGGATTTATCAAAAGGAATTGCGTCAAGAAAATGAAATCTTGAAACGCAGCTATGACCAAAATTAGCAGGGCCGTCTGCACGAACCTGATTGTGAAAAGCATGAGTAAAAGTACCAAACCAACACCAGGCATAACCATAATAATCTTCAGTACCTGTGCCAAAAGTGCTTGGGAACTTTTCACCGTCAAGATAAATTTTTTCGTCACCTTCGCCCCACCAATTTGCAACAGGATTAGAAACCTGAAACATATTTCCAAGATAAGTTCCTTCACCTTCGCAATCTAAAAGTGTCCAGTCTGTTCTTGGTATTGTAGGTTGATTATTCAGCGAGCGCCATTTAGCAAAAAAGTATTGAGCCCTATTATTCCAAGAAAAGTTTCCAGAAGCAATTTTAAGGGATAAATTTATAGGTTTTGAAGAATAGTTTGTAATTTTTATTTTTGCAATTTCTTTAAAACCCATTACATAATTACAATACATAGTTCCGTCTTTTAAAACTCCAAGCGGAATGGATTTGTAAGAATTTAACCCGGGAGCTGTTCCAAAAAAATCACCAAGCGGTGCCTGTACGGATGGATTTTTCTGATTGTCAAAAGAAATTTCGAGCAAAGAAGCACGTAAAGCTTCTTCAATATTTACAGCATCAACTTTACACATAAAACTATAAATAGCTTTCTGGCCTTTTAACACAATTTTTAGAGATTCATTTGGTTTCAAATTTGTTTCTTCAATATTTTCATTGTATTTTTTTGGCAATGCTGTTATTTTTTCCGGATAAGATAATTTTTCCGCCACTTTTTTTATCGTAGCAATATTATTTTCAGCATTTTTTATTGAAAAAGTTTCTACTTTTGTTTCTGATTCGTAAGTTCGATAATTTACATGATAATAAACTCCGCCAACTGATAATGTTACTTTGCAATGTTTGGCGTAAGGAATAGGTAAGTAACAATTTTGACCTAATCCGCGAATGCCGGAAATCGGCGTGGGAAATAATTTATGATTTCCATTCAGTATTTCTATCATAGGTATTTCAATCGCAGGTTTGTTGCTGCCGTCCAAATATATTCTTAAAATACCATTAGCGTTAGCCGACCAAACTCGGACAATGGCACCCGGCCCTTCGGCGTCCATCATCACAAATTCGTTGGTTTGGTTGCGAATTTCCGTTCTTAAAAACTTACCACAGTCGCCGTTGGCAAACCAGTTTGATTCCGAATTATCATCAGGATTTGTCGAAGCACGGTCATAACTTGAAAACTGTCTGCATTTATATTTTGGCGAAGGAACTTCGGACAGTTTTTTCAAATCCGTCATTTCTTCAAGCAAAGAAACAAAAGTTACAGTTTTAACTTCTTTACTGCATTTACAAAAATTACAGCATGAAGAAAGAAACAAGCAAGTTGATAATCCGATTCCGATCAATAAGTATTTAGTATATTTCATTATGTTTTAGGTTTATATGATTCCAGCATTTTTAATGCCTTCAACCGACAAAGATAAAGTTTTTGAAAGAAAATACGGTGGCGAGGTTTCCTCCGCCACCGCACTAACCCAATCAACTTACAAAGGAGAAAAGTTGATTTTTTTGGATAATGAACCAACCTACATTACCCAAATGGAGGGTCGCCGTCCCCGGCGACCTAATTATCACATCTATTTAGGACGCTGTGGACAGCGTCCCTCCATCTTATTTCCTGCGCAAAAGTGCAAGACCGAGAAGGCTTAATAAACCTACTGTTGCAGGTTCCGGGATAGGCGTTACATCAACTACAAAATTATCCACTCTTGACTGAACACCTGCTGAATTTTTAAAATAAACACCAAATGTGTCTGCTGGTCCGTTTAACACATCTGGAGTGTTAAACTGTAAATAATGCGAACTTAATGGATCATCATCTCCCGGAGCTAAGGGACAGGTAAACGACCCGCCGGCATGCTGATTTACATCTCCAGATGCTGCCCATGTACTATCATTTGAAAAATTCAATATATCATCTTCAGCAAG
>JAOZNZ010000437.1:0-2169 GCA_029933535.1 bacterium
TATGAAAAAACCTAATGTTATATTCGTTTTCGGCGACCAATGGCGCGCGCAAGCTACCGGTTATTCCGGTAATAAAAATGTTAAAACGCCAAATCTTGACAAACTTGCCGCGGAAAGTATAAATTTTACTCATACAATTTCAGGATGCCCGGTTTGCTCGCCTTACAGAGCAAGTTTGCTTACAGGCCAGCGGCCATTGACTCACGGAGTATTTGTTAACGATGTTTATCTCCAACCTCGCTCAACAAGCATCGCAGAAACGTTTTCGTCATCAGGTTACGACACAGCTTATATTGGGAAATGGCATATTGACGGTCATGGCAGATCAAATTATATTCCACCCGAACGACACAAAGGATTTGATTATTGGAAAGTTTTGGAATGCACACACGACTATAATAATTCTCCGTATTACGCCGGGGATTCTGATGAAAAGAAACATTGGGAAGGTTATGATGCGATTGCTCAAACCCGTGATGCAGAATCTTATATTCGCAATCATTCACAAGATGACCCGTTTTTACTTATGTTGTCCTGGGGACCTCCTCATGCGCCTTATGAAACGGCACCTGAAGAATTTAGGAAATTATACAAGCCGGAAGATATTATTCTTCGTCCGAATGTTCCGGAAAATATTGCTCCTCAGGCACGCGAGTGGTTGGCAGGTTATTATGCTCACTGTTCAGCTCTTGATGCCTGTGTTGGAGATTTGCTCAAAACAATTCGTGAATGCGACATTGAAGAAAACACAATTTTTGTTTTTACTTCCGATCATGGTGATATGCTTGGCTCTCAAAATCATACAAAAAAGCAGCAACCATGGGATGAATCTATTCGTGTACCTTTTCTGCTAAAATATCCCGGTATGTCCGATTGGTCACCCGGAAAATCTGATGCTTTAATTGACGCACAGGATATTATGCCGACTCTTCTTGGACTTTGCGGAATTTCTATTCCCGACTCTGTTGAAGGAAAAGATTTCTCTAAACACATTAATGAAGAAAATAATTCTGACGATGATGCAGCAATTATTTCTTGCCCTCATCCTTTTGGTCAATGGCTAAAGCCTAACGGCGGCAGAGAATATCGAGGCTTGCGTACAAAACGTTATACCTACTGCCGCGATTTAGGGGGGCCCTGGCTGCTTTATGATAACAAGCGCGATCCATATCAGTTAAAAAATCTTGTAAGAAATTCTGAGCACAAGACACTTTTAAAATCATTAGATGAACTTTTATCAAAAAAACTTAAAGAAACTAATGACGAATTTTTACCGGGATTGGAATATATTAAAAAATGGGGCTATACACTTGATGAAACAGGTACTGTGCCGTACAATCCGTGAATTAACTTCTGAAATCTTAAATCGGTGTTCCTTGTTCTTAAATCAAAATGAATATCGAACATCGATTAACGATTTTAGAAGATTTGAAATGAAATTAGCAAAAGACTACACCAGGCGCCGTGCCCTGGGTATGCAGGAGGATAGTAGCCCTTCGTGACATAAAACGAGTGAATGTTGCTCCGAGTCGGAACAACGAGCCATCGCAAATATGGATTATGGATTGCCGGATTAATGTGAAAACCAAAATCACAAATCGAAAATCCAAAATGGAATGATGGAATAGTGTCCATTTTGTCCATTAAATTCCCCTCCTGTTTTAGGAGGGGTGGCCGAAGGGCGGGGTGGTTTTTTATTAAGTCCAAAAACTACAAACTGAAAAAAAATGAAAACTAATAGAAAATGGAATGCTAAGTGGATTTGGTCGGATGTGTTGGAAAACGAAAAAAATGTTTTCTACTACTTTCGTAAAAACTTTGATTTGAATTCCGTACTGACAGACTGTAAACTTTTCATCAGTGCTGATACAAGATATCAACTTTTTCTTAACGGTGAATTAATTGGTCGCGGTGTACCACAGTCACAGCCGTTCTATCAATATTATGATGAATTCGATTTGAACGGTAAACTTATCAAAGGTACAAATTGCATTGCTGTTGTCGTTTATCATCTTGGAATTTTACCTGACACTCGTGGCGGTTTGCTGCTTGAAATTGCTGATTTAGAAATTGGAACAATAGTTAAAACTGATGAAAGCTGGCGTGTAAAACGTTCACCGGCATGGCAGCAAAACACTTATTTTTATCCCGGGAATATGGTCACACCAT
>JAOZNZ010000437.1:2269-3658 GCA_029933535.1 bacterium
TGATCGACCGCCATGCGCGGGTCCGTGGTCAAAACTCATTCCGCGCGATATTCCTTTTATGAAAAGCGAAAATGTTTTCGCGAAAAAAATCGAAAAAATTGATGAAAATCTCCAGCTTGAGAATCGATCACGACCTACCGATTTATCTCCCGGTTTGTCAATGGTTGGTAAACCGATAAAATATTCAAAAGTTGAAAATTCCGATAATTTGCTTGAAGAGAAAGGTGTAACGATTGTGCAAAGCAGTCTGAATCATAAGAATCTAGATTTTGACGGAATTTATTCTCCGGCAATTGTTCTCGATTTCGGTCGCGTGATTACCGCAAGAGCAAAAATTTCGTTAAAAGGAACTGCCGGCTCAACTATTGATATTGGCTACGCTGAACGTCTGATTGACGGCCATTTTAATATCTCAATGGAATGCGAATTTGCCGATAGATACATTATGAAAAACGGCGAACAAACTTTTGAATCTTTTTCATGGAAATCTTTTCGCTATTTGAAAATCAGATTCTTATCGTGTTTTGAACCCGTAACTATTGATTCCATTCAAGCTGTTATTACAACTTATCCTTATGAAGAGAAGGGGACTTTTAATTCCGATGATGAACTTCTGAATGCCGTGTTCAAAATTTCCCGTTACACTATTCAGCTTTGCTCAAACGAATTCCTTATGGATACTCCCTGGCGTGAACAGGCGCAATGGCTCGGCGATGTCGCTCTTGTTACTGTCCCGGCAATTTATTCTTGTTTTGGCGACACAAAACTGGCAAGAAAATTTTATTTGCAAGCCGGTCAGAATCAGCATCCGACAGGCATGATTTCAAATATTAGCAATACTGTTAATCATCAATGGCTAACCGCAATACCTGATTACTCGTTTTGGTGGGTTCAAGGTATATGGGAGTATTATCTTTACACCGGAGATGAAGAAATTATTCATCATCTTTATCCTCAAGTTTCAAGAATTTTATACGCTCATCTCGATTATATTAATAACGACGGTTTAATTGAAGACATGCCGTATTGGACTTTTATTGATTGGGCTGATGTTGATAATAGGGGAGTTAGCGCCGCTTATAACGCTATCTTTTATGAAACATTAAAATCCTGGCGTGAAATCGCAGGTTTTAAAGGTGATAATTACACCGTTGAGCTTACTGAAAAACTTATGTCAAAAATGAAGTTAAATTTTCATAAAAATCTTTTCGATGAAAAACGAGGTTGCTATGCAGACGCGAATATTGACGGTGAATTTTCAGAGAAAATAAGTGAACATGGAAACTTTACTCCTATTTTCGCCGGTCTGTGTGATGAAAAAATTTCACAAAAAATAATCGATAAAATCTTCCGCGAAAAAAATAATTTGAAATTTACTGAAGCTCAACC
>JAOZNZ010000026.1:0-4043 GCA_029933535.1 bacterium
GTTTAATGTCAGTTTTATAATCCGTGCCTAAACCTCTTCTAATATTGTAAGCAAGAACGCGAATGGGAATAGAAGATGTATAACTGCATGGTACCGGAACCACTCGCAACACCTTTCCGTTATTTTTCGACACCACGTCAAAATCTAACAAGAGATTAGAACACGCATTACTAAAAGTCATTCCGGTGGTAATAATATTTTTATCGCTTTGGATAATTTCATAAGCACGCTTAGCATTCAGATTAAAATCAGAGAGGGAATTAATAATTAATGTTGCGTTAGTAAGAAAAACTTTATCAGGAAATTTTATCAGTACTGAATTATCAATTTCTGTATTTGGGTCAACGACAATTTTATTTGGAATTTGCCTGGGATTTAATTTATTAATCTTTTTGTTATTACTACAACTTGTCAATGTCAAAATTATTAAACAAGCACCAAACATTCCTATTAGCTTCAAAGTATTTTTTTTCATAATTATATAGTGTTTTATTTGCTAAAAAACACTAGAATCAGGATTTAAATTTATTTTCAAGATGCAGCCATCTTTTTCTGAGTAAATGAGCGGCATATTTTGGCTGCCGCTGTCTTGTGAAAGCACCTTTTCTATTTCCAAAAACTCTTATGCAGTTTTGCCTTGTGGCAAAATCCGCGAAATTCCATGGATGTTCCCCTATTACAAAATCAAGTTTATCAAAAACATTATGGTGGTGATTTAACAGTTCTTTTTGATATTCTTCCGTGAACATAGCCGGCGGTGTACTATGAAAACCCGCGATAGCACCGGCTCCATATTCAGCCATTATTATTGGTTTGTCATATAACTCATGCCATTTCGTTAAAACGTGTTCTAATTGATGTTCAAGAACGTCAAGCCTTCCCGGAGTAGTGTACCAGGAGAAGTAATAGTTTACACATATTATGTCTATTAAATCAGCAATTTTACAAAGGTGAGGCTTTGAACAGCTTACAATAGTTATAGGTCTTTCCGGGTCAAGTTCACGTGTATGCTTAGCAACTTCGGCAAAATAATCAACAGCGCTTTCTTCGTAGTCATACGGTTCGTTAGCCAGGCTCCACATAACTACTGACGGATGATTTTTATCTCTTTTAATAAGTTTTTCCATTATATCAAGATGATGATTCAGTAAAGGTTTCGAATCAAACGCATCGCTTTTTAATCCTACAGCGGGCGATTCGTCTATCACTACAAAGCCGAGTTTATCTGCAAGGTTTAGTATTTCTTCTGAATAAGGATAATGAGATGTTCTGAAAGAATTCGCGCCTATCCATTTAAGCAGTTGGAAATCTCTCGCGTTGATTGCATCGTCAAGACCTTTGCCTTTAATATCCATATCTTCATGCTTTCCAAACCCTTTGAAGTAAAACGGTTTATCATTTATTAAAAACTTCCCGTCCTTTATTTTGATGGTTCGTATGCCGAATGGCTGAGCATAATGATCTGCCAGGTTATTATCATCGCCAAAAATTTTCACGTCGATGGAATAAAGATAAGCGTTTAAGGGTTGCCATAAGTTAGGATTATTTACTTTTAGTGTGTCTGCAATTTCTGAAGAGGAACAGATTTCCTTATTATTTTTGTCAAGCAGTGTTATCTTCACGGATTTGTAATTTCCTTTAATTTCAATTGTGTAATTTACAATGCCAACATTATTGTCAATATCAGTTTTTATTGTTATATCTTCAAGATAAATTCTGTCACGCACAATCAAATAGACCGGTCGATGTATTCCGGAATAATTAAAAAAATCGTGAAAGTAATCTTGAATTTTATGTCCTATTGGCAGGATTGAAGGGTCAATAAGCCCGTGATAAAATTTCGGCGCGTTTTTGTCCGGCTGATTGTTTTTTACTTCTAAGATTTCCCCCGGAGGCAGTATGGTACTGTCGAGTATATTATCAACTTGTACAGTGAGTCTGTTTCGCTCATTCCATTTTAAGTGTTTATTAATAACAGCTTCAAACGGCAAATAGCCTCCTTTATTTTCCGCGACTTTGTTTCCGTTAACCCAGACTTTTGCTTTATGAGTTACTGAGCCAAAGCGTATTAATACATCTTTGTTTTCCCGATCATTAACATAGAAAAAAGTTTCATACCAGACAGCACCTATATGATCGCGTATTTCCGGATTTGTTGTTATATCATTATAACTTGCCGGAACAGGCATAAAATCAGGATCGATTAACGGAGTTTCATGCCATTTTTTTTCAATACCATTGTTATCGAAATCAACTTTAAAATTCCACATTCCGGAAAGGTTTTTTAATTCGCGTGTCAAGCTTTCTTTAGGATAAAGCATTTAAATTTTTCCTCTAAATAAATTAAAATATTTGGTTAAATTAATTCCATTCCGCAAAGCGGATAAATAATAATGAATGGATTATTGGATTAATGGATTAATTCCAATTTCAAGTTTCAAATTTTAAGTTTCAAATTCATTCTCCGTTCACCTTTGACCTTTAGACCTTCAAATTTATCTCGTTTGATCTTTTTCTAATACTAACACCCAGTCATTGCCATTAGCAACTTTCCCGGGTGGATCAAATTCTTTAATCGGCGCTTTTTTTCCGCTTGGAATGTTTTTCATAAATGATTTTTGTTCAGTAAATTCTTTGTCTTTTACATTCCATTTCCCGTTGCGCGGATTATACCAGTAAGCATTAATTTTCGGAGCTGCCAAACGGTTCATATTCACACGGATATTTCGGCCGTTTGCACTATAAATCATCGCGTAATCACCTTTACTGCCGCGTGTTGCCTGGATCACGCTTGAGATGTATCCTTGCCATCCTGTCATTTTACCTGTATCGCCATCAATTAATGACTGATCGGGAATTCTTTCGAGATATTGCTCGTTACTCCATAAAGTCATCAGCTTAATCAAATACTGCATTTGTTCTGTACCCGGGTCATGCAAGTTTTTTTCCCATTTATTGTTTTCGATTTTAAGCTTTTCTACATTTCCACCAAGCTTTTCACCGAAAAGATGTGTATCCGTATGCCCGTAAACAATACCGAAACCGCCGGCGAAAACTGTTTGGTATGATTGGAGTCTCATTTGCCAGTCGGTATAAATTTTATTGCCTTGTCTGCGTTTTTCATAACCGCCTTCAAAGAGCCAGGTAGGTTTTGGCGGTGATAAATTATAATCGAATTCAATAGCTTTAATTTGGTCACTCGGTTCATCCTGAACTGAATTAAAACTCAGCCACTTATCATTATGAAACCATTCGGAAGAGTTGGGCTTCCATTTACGAGGGTGATAACTCATAAGCATCGGCAGATTATCGTTTCCGGCAAGTACTCCGGCTGCCATTGCTCTAAACTGGGCTCGGTAGTCGTACTTACCGTAAACGGCACTTCGATCTCCGCCGATCATCCAAATAATATTTTTATGATTTTTAAACCGATGACTTATCCAATATGCGTAATTGCTGACGTTACCTATGTTAAGGATAACATCACCATACGGATGTCCATCGCCCCAATCTCCTGCGATTCGCGATCCCCAGGCAGGCAATAAAATTACATATATTCCTCTTTTAGCGGCGCCATCAATAATATACTCCAAATGATCCCAATAATCGTATTTATTAGTTTTAATAATTGGTTTTAACGGGTCATATTTACCTTTTTTTATTTCAAAAGGTTGATAACCATATACGTTAGTTGGCGTTTTGCTCATTGGAAACACGACTAAAGTGATAGTGTTAAATTTTTGTTCTTTTCGTGTTTGCAAGTAATAATCAACTTCATCGCGATTTAATCGCCAAGCGATTTTCCAAGCTGTATCGACAAGGGGAAAGAACTTTGAATTATCTTTATGAATTAAGAAGCGGCCATTTTTGCTCACATGTAAACTATTCATATTTTCAGCCATTAGATTAGTAGAATTAATTAGTAATAAGGAATTTAATAATACGATAAAAGCGAGTAAATTTTTCATTATTTATTAATTTGTTTGTATATGTTACAATTACGGCGCAATAAATAATCTATACAAACAAATTAATAAATAATG
>JAOZNZ010000026.1:4053-7765 GCA_029933535.1 bacterium
TTGGAAAGCTCCGCAAAAGTCAAACGTCTAATGTCTAATGTCTATTTATTCCCGGCGCCCTGTGAATCAGTTAACGCCCCATGTTTTAAGGGCATAATGAAAAATTCCTTTCGCCCTTACAGGGCTAATCCAGGGTAGTCAGTTTTACACAGGGCGCATGCCCTGTGTTTTATCATTTTGCCCTTTCAGGGCTTTTTTCGGCTCAATGGATATTTTAGGGGGGAAATTGTTTTCTTGATACCACATAACACGGCTCAATGACTTTTTCTGGGGGGCTTTCAATATTATTCATTTTTGAAAATTTTATCCAACCGACCTTGTGTCGGTTGTGAACAAATTTATTTAAATAAAAAATATAATATCCCTTTGGCCCCCCCATCAATTAGAGAAAAGTAAGTCAGTTCGACCCGAACTGACTGACATGCAAAAACGAGTCCACAACATTTTTGGTTGGTAGATGTCAATAAATATGACCATGAATACATGTTACTTCGTTAGGATGATTGATTCGTCATACCCTTTTCGGGCGGATAATGTTTGGTATTCCTAACCCGGGATAACGCTGTCGCGCAACCCCGTGCCACGATGACATGCTACATATCGCCCGTTGGGCTTCTGCTCCAAATCAGGAATTCGCTGCTCACATTCATCTGAACGAAGTTCACAACGAGGCGCAAACGCGCAGCCAGGAGGCAGATTGCCCGGATCGGCAACCTCTCCGCTTAGGCTCATGTTCATGGGTTGATCAGGATCAGGACTGGGGACGGCGGACAGTAATGCTTTAGTGTATGGATGCATTGGATTGTCAAAGATATCATTGGTTGAGGCAATTTCAATAATTTTACCCGCATACATAACGGCTACCCGGTCACAAATATGTTTGACTACACTGAGGTCATGGGCAATAAAGATATAGGTTAATCCCAACTCCTGTTGCAGATCCTGCAAAAGGTTGATGACCTGAGCCTGCACGGAAACATCAAGGGCGGAAACAGCCTCGTCACAGACAATCAGCGCGGGGTTCATAATCAGTGCACGGGCGATTCCTATACGTTGGCGCTGTCCTCCGGAAAACGCATGAGGATAACGTGTTCGGTGTTCAGGTTTCAATCCCACTTTTTTCATCATCCGGGACACTCTGTCTTCCAATTCACTTCCTTTTGCCATTTTATGAATAATCAGCGGCTCAGCTACAATATCCCGAACGGTCATTCGTGGATTAAGCGAAGAAAACGGATCTTGGAAAATCATCTGCATATAAGGTCGCAATTTTTTTAGGTCTTTATGATGGATTTTAGTGAGATCGATTGGATTATTCTTATAATTTAATATTACTTCTCCGGCACTCGGCTTAATTGCTCTCAGAATTGATCGGCCGGTGGTAGTTTTACCTGATCCGCTTTCGCCGACTAACCCGAGTGTTTCACCCGGCATAAGGTTAAAGTTAATATTATCGGAAGCTTTAACCACGCCGATTTGTTTTCGCAAAAAACCTTTGCTATAGACGGGAAAATATTTGCATAAACCCCGGACTTGCAGTAATGGCGTTGGCGTGTCTTTTTGTTTTATATTCATACACAAGCCTCCTCTTTTGCAGAAGATTCATTTTGTATTTCTTTGACCCGAACACATGCAGCGTCATGGTTATCAGCTACTGAAACCAAATCGGGTGGAGTTCCTGTGTCGCATATTTCCGGTTTATAATATGGACAGCGTGGATGAAAAGGACAACCTTCAGGAATATCAGTTAATGAAGGTACACTGCCTTTAATTGAAGGCAGTTTTGTTTTGTCCATGCTGAGACTCGGTAACGATTGCAATAATCCCATAGTATAAGGATGACGCGGATTCTTCATTATTGTATAGACATCCGATCGCTCAACTATCCTGCCAAGATACATTACAGCAACTTCATCAGCAACTTGCGCTACCACACCAAGATTGTGAGTAATCAGCAAAACAGACATATCCATCTCCTGTTGCAACTCTTTCATCAATTTGAGAATTTGTGCCTGAATGGTAACATCAAGCGCGGTAGTTGGTTCATCCGCAATCAGAAGTTCCGGATTACAGACTATCGCCATAGCAATAACCACACGTTGGCGCATACCGCCTGACATTTCAAAAGGGTATTGGTCCAATCGGCCTTTAGCACCCGGAATTCCAACTTTAGCGAGCATATCAGCTGCTTTTCCGCGTGCCTCTGCTTTTGTCATACTCTGATGGTTCAGTATTGCTTCACATATCTGATTACCAACCGTATGAACCGGACTTAAAGCTGTCATAGGTTCTTGAAAGATCATACTGATTTTTCCGCCGCGAAGATTATACAACATATCAGATTTTTCACCAAGTTTCAATACATCAAAAGATTTACCTTCTGATGGATGAAAAGTAATTTCCCCATCCATTATTTTCCCGGGTTTTTGGATCAAACGTAAAATTGAATATGAAGTAACACTCTTGCCGCAGCCGGATTCGCCGACCAGCGCCATTACTTTGCCTTTTGGAATGGAAAAATTGACATCATTAACTGCTCTGATTTCGCCTTCTTCTGTAAAGAAAGAGACTTTCAGTTTTTTGATATCGAGAATATTTTTGTTTTTTTCAAGCATGTTTTAATATTTTTCCCCTATCTATTTTCAAATTTTAAGCGTCAAATTTCACTCCATCATTCTGAGTATATCGGTCGCTTTGCGACCGTGCAGTAAATGAATTTTGCTATTGCAAAATTCTTTATTCCTGCACTCCATATTAACCTATCTCGATGAATATGGATCTGCAGCGTCACGCAGGCCGTCACCAAGAAAATTGAAACAAAGCACGGTTACAATGATAAAAACTACAGGGAGTAAAAGCCACGGATAATTCGCTACTACCTGCATATTCATACAATCCTGCAAAAGAACTCCCCAGCTAACCACCGGCGGACGTAAGCCGAGTCCGAGAAAGCTCAGAGATGTTTCTCCTAAAATCATTCCCGGCACGGTTAGTGTCAGAGCCACAATAATATGACTGGTAAATCCCGGAATCAGATGGCGGAAAATAATTCTCCCATGGCTTGCACCGAGCAATCTTGCGGCAACAGCATAATCTTCTTCACGAAGGGCGAGAATTTTACCGCGTACAACTCGTGCTAAACCTGTCCATCCCATCATACTCAGCACAATTGTAATGCCAAAATAAACTTTTAGAGGTGACCAGTCTGCCGGCATTACCGCCCCGAGAGCCAACCATAGCGGTAATTTAGGGAATGCGTTAATAATTTCGATTGAGCGTTGAATAAAATTATCAGTTCTGCCGCCGACATAGCCGCTAATTCCGCCTATAATCAAGCCGAGAAAAAAAGTGATTACAATTCCGATCAGACCGACTGAAAGGGAGATACGGGCGCCGTAAAGTATTCGGCTGAACAAATCGTGTCCATATTTATCACCGCCGAAAAAGAAGAAAACGGAGTTGGATTTATTATTATAATTTTTAACACCGAAGAAGTGGTGCTGCATTGGAATTAAATTCCATAATTTGTATGGTTCACCTTTAACAAAAAAACCAAGCGGAATAATTTCATTTTCTTCAATATATATCTTCTTAAAAGTTATCGGATCTACTTGCTGTTTAACTGAATGTGTATAAAATCCTTGCGCAAAACTAAATGACGGCAGTTGAGGCGGACTGTAAATATGGTCAAGATTCCGATATGATTTTGTGT
>JAOZNZ010000026.1:7865-13689 GCA_029933535.1 bacterium
GACGGCAGTTGAGGCGGACTGTAAATATGGTCAAGATTCCGATATGATTTTGTGTGAGGCGCGAAAAAACCTGCCAAAAGAGCTACAAAATACATAATTATAAGTCCCTGCAAAGCAATAACAGCCAATTTGTGTTTTGAGAAACGCAATCGAACAAGTTGCCATTGACTTAAATTACCGGCATTTTTTTCGTTAGTTCTCATCTCCCTCCTCCATCCATACGAATACGAGGGTCTAAGACCAATAAAAGCAGGTCGCTGACAAGCGTACCTACAATACCCAACAAACTTAAAACCATTAACATTGAACCTGCAAGATACATATCTTCAGACATAATCGCAGTAAGCATAAGTGGACCTACCGTGGGCAAACTAAGGACAATAGCAACAATTGCACCACCGGAAATCAGTTGTGGAAATATTCCACCGATACCGGAGATGAAAGGATTTAACGCCAGGCGAACAGGATATTTTAGTAATAATTTTACAGGGCGAACTCCTTTCGCGCGCGCGGTAACGACATAAGGTTTTTTAAGTTCATCAAGTAAATTTGCCCGCATAACCCTGATCATTCCGGCAGTTCCTCCCATTCCAAGCACAACAATAGGCAGCCAAATATGTTCAAGTAAATTTTTAAATTTCGGGAAATTCCATTCCGGTTGAATTGCAAATTCAGGAGAAAGCAGTCCGGAAATATGAATATCAAAAACTGCATAACTGAAATACATCAGCAGAAGCGCAAGTAGAAAAGCAGGAATACACATGCCAATAAATCCGAATAATGTCAAAATATAATCACCAATGCTGTACTGCCGGACAGCGGAATAAATTCCTATTGGAACAGCAACAATCCAGGTGAAAAGAATAGTGCCGAGAGAAATAAGTATAGTCAGCATTATTCGATCACCAATTATTTCGTTTACCATTTTCCTCGTTTGCATCGAGCGGCCGAGATACCCTTGCAGCAAGCCTTTATCTTTATCATTAAAAGTAGTAAACCAATACAGACCGGTCCATCTGAAATATCTTTCTGTCATAGATTTATTTAAGAAAAATTGTTCTTTAATTTCCTTAATAACCTGCTCACTAACCTCATCACCTGAAGCTTTTAATCTTATAATTTCAGAAGTTAAATAATCGCCGGGGGGTAGTTGAATAACGATGAATACTATAACAGAAATAATTGTTAGAGTAGGAATCATTATCAGCAATCTTCTCGCGATATAAGGATTACGAGCAACAATAATCACTAACAAAATCCCCGCTATTATTAAAATAGCAATTTTTATAATTGTATATAAATGTTTAAATGACCATTTATGATTTTGGGCAATTGAAGATTTGAGTTCAGTTGTGGATTTATTTGCTGTAAGACCACTAAAATTACCCGTAGGAGTAATAATTTCACTTTTTATTTTTGCGATTGCGCCCGGGGAATTATTAGATCTTATCATATAAAAAGTTTCTATTCCCGCATTAGCCGGAGATTGGAAATCCCAGGAGCAGATAGCTGTTTTAGGCACGTTGCGCATATAATTTTTAACTACACAAAGCACTGCCGGCGTTCTCGCAATATTTATCGACCAAACATTTTCAGCGGCAATATCAAGAGCGGGTTGGAAACGTTTAACCTGTTCTTTCAAATCAGATGTTTGGCAAGCGTTTTGGTAAGCAAGAACGGCTTTGTAAAGCGGATCGTTAGTTTTTACCGGTTCACTCCCCGGACCGCTTGCTTTAGGGCTTCCACGCATACCGCCTTGCGCATACCACTTTGCGTTGGCTTGAGCAAAGAAACAATTCGCGACAACCGGAGCAAAAAACCTTGGCTCAACAATAGGATAGTATTCGTTATTGCTCATCCAAACATTCATATCGTGAAGCAAGCCCATTCGTTCAACTTCCCAAAGATTTCTTTGACGTTCACGCTGGATAACCCGGATACCTGCTTTTCCCCAATCATCAACGACGAATTGAACCGGTTCACTGCTAATCATCCCGCCACTTGGATAGTCAAGATAAAAAGTCATTCGTGAGCCGTCACGGAAGGTTCTATAACCTTCTGCGTCATAATTAGTCAAACCAATTTTATCAAGAAGATTTTTTGCTTGTTCAGGATTGTATTCGATAAACGCATTTAAAGCATTCTTATTGTAGAACGGAGATTCAGGACAAGGAGAAACCTGCATCGGCACCGTTTGATTGTTATAAACAGCTTTGATAATGACTTGGCGATTAATAGCTAATGACATAGCCTGGCGAAATAATTTATTATTCATTACTTCCCGTTTTTTTAGCCATTCCGGATGATTTGAATCTGTACAACGATTTAAATTAAATTGAATTACAAACATCGAACAATCACCGGGATACCAATGATAAATACTATAATCGCCGGCTTTTCGCTGATTCATTAAATAAGTATAATTTTCATAACCAATGTAACGCAATTGAAAAGATACTCCACCGGCAGTAGCACGCAGCGCAACCATATTATCTGATACTTGCTCGGACATTATTCTGTCAATATACGGCAACTGATTACCTTTTTCATCGACTACCCAATAATAAGGATTTCTAATAGCTGTTTCAGGTGGATTCGCTTTATAACTGCGCACTATCCATGGCCACATTCGTGGATGATGAGGGTTGTTATATCCCTTGAGGTAATAATACAACGATCTTGCGCTTTGCATTTTTGATGCTTCAAGCGCTTTATTTATCAATTTTTTATCACCTAAGACAGGATGATATTTACGAAGGTAATGCTCAGGCGAATTAGCTAACCGGCCACCGTAGCTTGTTGCCATCAAAGCAAGAAATAATCCTTTTGGTTCGGGAAACAAGAATGTAACTTTGTACGGGTCATTTGAATAGCAAATTAATTTGCAGGATTCGCCATTATCCGTTAAAAATTCTTGTGGAATATTACCACCATATATCTCCTGACAATTGATTTCATTATCCCAGCAATACTTGATATCTGCCGAAGTGAACGGATATCCGTCGGACCATTTCATGCCTTTCCGCAAATTAAAAGTCCACTTTTTATAATTGTCAGAAACTTCCCAGCTTTTTGCGAGATGAGGAACAATTGGAAATCCCTGAGGAGAAAATCTCACCAGGCTGGAGTATGACATTCTACTTCCGAGAACCAACCCGTTTAATCTCAACCACGTCCCGCCATATTTTCCTATACCATCAACTCCTTTCATAACGCAGGGCTCTTCACCCACGCGTTCAGCTACCGGAGGTAATTTGCCTTCATGGACTAACTCTGAAAGAATTGGCGATTCATTTTTAGGGAACCATTCTGCTTTTTTTCCTTTTGAATAATCAACATCTACTTGCAAACGAAGCAGATTATTAGTGTCGAAAGAATTAGAGCGTAACTGTTTAGCTTTTATTAAATCGTCTTTTGAATAATTTGGAACATTATCCGATAAGTCCGGTTTTGTCAGCCAGGCAAAAAACAGTAAAATTATTATCGCTCCAACAAACGTCAAGAAAAACCGAAACAAACGAAAGAATATCGTTGGAATTAAAGAAGAATTATGAAATTGTAATTTACTCATGTATTTATTGATTATTTCATTTGTTTTTTCGAATTGTCTTTATAGCCATATTCGCGTCAACTAAATCCAAAACTAATACCCAATCGTTTCCGTTGCTCGGACCACCAGGCGGATTGAATTCTTTAACTTGTTTCTTATTTTTGGTTAAAACATTATTATTTATCAAAGTCCATTCACCATTACGTGGATTAAACCATCGGGCTCGCAAATGAACGTTAGTTGACGCAACAATAAATTTATTCATATTCACGCGGATGTTCCTTCCATTCGCAGTGTAAATCATAGCAAAATCTCTTGCTGTTGAACGTATGCCAACTGTACACGTTGAAAACATTCCTTCGTTTCCACTCATTGAACCGGCGTTTCCTTCAATTAATGATTGATCAGGAACTAAATTAAAATATTGCTCATCTGTCATTGAAGTCATCAATGAGTAAAGATGACACATATCGTTCGCACCCGGGGAATTCAATTTACTTTTCCATTCAGGGGAAAAATCCCAAATGCTCATATGTCCGTAAGTATAACCGAAACCGCCGGCGAAAATTGTTTGGTACGCCTGAAATCTGACTTGCCAGTCATTGTAAATATTTTCCCGCTTTGCCTGAACTTCATTAACTGCCGCCGATTTCCCGCGTTCTTCATACCCCCCTTCGAACAGCCAGGTAGGTTTTGCCGGCGAAAGATTGTAATCGTGCCGGATTGAATTGATCTGGTCGCTAGGTTGATCCTGAATAGAATTAAAACTTAGCCATTTATCATTATGAAACCACGTGGAAGAATTTGGCGCCCATTTTTGGGGATGATAACTAATTAAAACCGGATTTTTGTCGTAACCATCTGTAATTCCTTTGGCCATAGCTCTAAATACGCTTCTATAATCATTTTTGCCATAAACAGCACTTCGGTCACCACCAATCATCCAGATGATATTTTTTTTATCTTTAAACTTTTTACTAATCCATAAAGCATATTTATAAGCCTTTGTTTTGTCAAAAATAATTTCAGAATTCGGTTTGCCACTGCCATAGGCGCCGGCTACGCGACCACCCCATGCAGGCAACAAAATTATATACATATTTTTAGATTCTGCTGTATCGATTATATATTCCAAGTGGTCCCAATAATCATATTCTTTTGAATTTTTGTGATTTTCACCTGAAGTTGTAACAGGTTTCAAAGGATTAAACTTATCATTTTTATATTCTAAAGGCTTATCACCATACACATTTGTGATAGCCCTGTCATTATCAATGTCCATTGGAAAAGCAACTATACCAATCGTATTAAACTTCTGGTCTTTTCGAGTTTGCAGATATTTTTCAACTTCAGCGCGATTTAATTTCCAGGCTATTTTCCATGCCGTATCAGCTATAGGAAAAAAGGGCTCCCCATTTTCTTTAACTAAAACTCGATTGTTTGCTGCAACACTTAATTTTTCAATCTCCTGACCTGTAAAACTTGGCGGCTGAATCATTAACTGATCAAGAATTTTGCGGATCTTTTTTTCAACGCCTTTTCGCAATTCAACCACGTAATGTTCTTTATCCGGTTTCTTGCGCCATTCATAAGCGCCGCCAGCTAAAATTTGGTAGTAACCGCCCTCGCGAAATGTCCAAAAAACATCATTGCTGTGAACAGCAAACAATGTGGCTATCGGGTCCCAACTCGGTCGCGTTTTTTTTCCTTCCAAGTACAATTCATATACTCGCCGCACAGGATTATTGGCAGGCGTTTTATGCAGCAAGCCTCCCGTGCCAATGTCACCGCCCTCGCCGGAAAACCAGATCGGTCCCGGCCAGTCCCGGACAGCAATTGCTGCAGATGTCGGATCAGGCGGATAATTCCCGCACACCGCAGTATTATAATCACTCGGATATGTCCCGCCCGTGCATACCCAACGACTCACTTTTTGACGCACCAATTCAACACCGCTTAACGGACTGATATCATCCGGTTTGCTTTCAAGCAAGTCGCGCAGGTTGGTTAGATATCCGACAGTCAATATCACTACGCTGTTGCTTTCCTGAGCAGCCAAAATCCGTCGATAAACAGTCACGGCATCCGGAGCGTCATCGTTAGATTTTAAGACTGTCTTAAATTCTTCGCTAATCTGCCTGGCATATTTTGAGCCCCGGCTGCCGGTTTTTGACCAAGTCGTCTTGGGAACGCCTATCGGTATATCCGGACTACCATAGTAACGATTTATAGCCTCAACACACGGAGCGGAATACGGATATCGTGTGCTGACCA
>JAOZNZ010000438.1 GCA_029933535.1 bacterium
GTAACCGCTATCACTATCACTGAAATCACTCCAACCGTTATCGCAGCCGGCTTTGGTCCAGTAAAAGTATATTACACCGGGTAAAGCAGTTGTGTCATCAAAACTCGTGCCGGTAATCTCGCCGGAAAGATCTGAAGCACTGCTGCTATTATCAATTTCGTTGCGGTATACTTTGTACTTGGTTGCACCGACACTTAAATTCCATGTGATTACTACTTTGCTCAAATAATCACCATCGCTTGCGGAGATTCCTGTAGGTACAGATAGTTGTTTGTATCCACTATCACTAACACTAAAATCACTCCAGCCCGTATCATATCCCGCCTTGACCCAGTAAAAATATGTGTGACCAACGAAAGCGGTTAAATCATCAAAACTCGTACCGGCGATTTCACCGGAAATATCTGCTGCACCACTGGTATCATCAACTGTGTTGCGATATACAATATATTTTGTTGCATTAGAGCACGCATTCCATGTGATTGAAACTTTATTGGTAAAAGCACCATCACTTGCTATAATATTTTTAGGTGTTTGCCATACAGTAAGTCCCTTCACGACAAATGCAATTGAAGGCATGTTATTTCCGCTTAACAAAAACGATGCCGTTTCAGGAACATCAATTTCTCCGGTTCCGGTATAAGTGATCATGAAATTATCATTACTGCCTACACTAATGCTTGACGCCAAACCGGAAACGGAAAAGTTGGTGTTTCCTGATATTCTATCAACCACAAGTCCAATAGCATTAGACCCTTCTATGGATAAACATAACGTTGCAGTAAGAACTTCTCCTTGCTCTGTTGTTCCCAGATTATACGGAGAACTTACTGTTCCATCACCTGTCGCTCCACTTACCACAGTGACATCTCCGGTGGCGGAAAAGTCGATACCAGGCGATTTCCAAACATCACTTGAACCACCGCCCACTACCCACAAATGATTTCGATAATTTATACATTCGAAAGCTGATCGTCTTCCCCATGGAACATCCGCGTTTAGAAGTGTCCAATTAGTACCATCGGAGCTTGACCAAACATCCATTACTGTCGAAGCTGCATTTCCGGCCAGAATCCACATTTTTTCCTGGTATATTGCTGAACCGTATGCTCCTCTGGGACTCCACCCTGCATGTTCAGTGATTTCTGTCCAATTAGTACCGTCGGGGCTTGACCATACACTGTTATTTCTCGACCCGTAATATTCCCCGCCCATCATCCAAAGTTTATTATCATAAACAAGTGTGTTAACCCACGTTCTTATCCCCCATGGGGCATCAGATGTTACTTCAATCCAGTTCGTACCGTCTGAACTTTTCCAGACATCCTTGCTGCTGCAACCGTAGCCACCCATTATCCACATCGTGTCCTCGAATACTGCTGAGCCAAATGTCCCCCTTGTCGGCCATACAGCAGAATCAGTTACTTGCGACCAGTTTGTACCATCATCAGTGAACCATATGTCATTGTAGTATTTTCCGGGACTATTCCCGCCTAACAACCACAATTTATTATTAAAAACCAGACATTCATGACCCAGGCGCGCAGTCCATGGAGCCTTTGCAGTTACCAATGTCCAATTTGTTCCATCTACACTTGACCACACATCATTTTTGACCGAACCACCTTGATTTCCTCCGATCACCCACATTTTATTTTGAAATATCTCACACTGATGTGCATATCTATGTCCCCAGGGAGCTGATGCATTTACAACAGCCCAATTTGTTCCATCTGCAAGAGCTGTAAAACAGATAATTGATATTAATAAACAGAGTACATAACGCACTGGAAACTCAATAATGTTTTTTTTCATTTGGTACTTTAATTTTGATTTATTATTATTGTATTTTTTGAACTTATATATTATAACAATTCATACGAAAAATATCTATAACAATTTGATACATTTTTATATAATCTGATCAATTAACAATAAACCAATTATAGCAAATGCAAATAACAACACCTCTTTTTTATTTACACCAACCCAAGAAGGAAAGCGGCCGGGGGAATTTCCACGTTGTTTGGTCGCTTTCTTGCCTGAAAATAAAAAATAAAATAACAAACTGGTGATTTAAAACAATTAAATTTTTTTCACTACAATCCCACAGGTAAAAATCCAGCGGTTAAACCAACAATAAACACTACGTTTTACATTCAACTTTTCAAAAAACAATGTTTGGTTTTAAAACACTTTGTTAGTATTTCCTTTGCGATCTTAGCGCCTTAGCGAGAGTTTATATATTTTTTTGAAATTAAATTTAAATACTGTTTGTCTTGTAATAAAATCCCCCATGCCCACTCCCGAGGGAATACTCGGGATGTTCCACTTTATAAAAAGGGGGAATAAGAAAAGAATTTATCTCGCTAAGGCGCTAAGATCGCAAAGGAAAAAATACGAATTATATGAATTTAAAATCTATGAGATGGCAGTTATTTCTTTTCTTTAATCGTTCTGCTGTTAATGGTTCTGTTTATAATCTTTTTATTTAGACGCAAAATTTTGCGTCTCTACATTCATATTAAAACAATAAAATCTCTTTTTTATCTCTTTTGAAATGATTTCGCATTTGCGCCCGGCGCATGCCTGGGTGTCCCAAATGATTTTGTTTAAAAAATTTCTTTTCTTTTTGTGTCTTCGTGCCTTCGTGGCCTAATTATCTTTCTTAATTATTTTGTTTTACCCCGTGGAACTCCAATTGTTCCACTGGGGCCTTTAATCATTTTGACTATAAAAGATTCGATTTGTATTTAATGATTCTGTCACTAAATGATTCTGTCTAAATGAATTCGATTTGGATTGTATTCTTATTCGATTACTGTCGGTTTGACTAATTGACAATGTCAGATTAAAATGGTATACTTTTTACGCTTTAATGCTGTTTAACAGAGATCTTGCAAATTGTTAAACTTCTGATTTCTGAACCTTAATTTTAATTACATAATTTATTTCATGAGTATATATTTCGCAAAAAACGACCCGTGCTATGAATGGCTGCATTTGGTAAATTCCTATAATCAATATGTCGGAAAATCAAGTGTTGTACTCGAAATCGGCGCCTCAACTCCTACACGTACATCTGTGTTATCTGAAAAATGCGGTAAGTTATACGGAGTTGAATTGATGCCTGAAAGACTTCCTGAAAATTTTAATAATGTTCAATATTTGGAAGGCGATTGGGAAAAACTATCTGATACTTTTGAAAGTAATTACTTTGATGTTGTAATAAGCAACCATGTTATTGAACATGTGCCGGATGATCAGAAAGCTATGGAGGAATTGTATAAAACCCTTAAACCTAATGGCGTTGCCTTATTTAATACCCCAAATCGAAAACGATTGACCCGTGCTGTTATTGAAGTGTTTAAAGGTGAAAGAAAATTTCCGTTCTGGGAACATCAAAGAGAATATATTGAAAGCGATTTGGTAAACCTATTAAAAAAAAGCCCTTTCGAAAAATATAAAATATTCCCCGTAGTGTTTGGCCTTACAGGCGGACCTGTTCATATTTACCGGAAAAACGCACCCGGTTTATTCAGAAAATATGCCGCATCGTGGGAAATACACCTTTTTAAATAGTCGTTTTTTTAAAAATATCTTATAATATATCCCAAAGGGAGATTACATCAATCCCCCCTTTTCCCGACA
>JAOZNZ010000439.1 GCA_029933535.1 bacterium
TAACGATTTATAGCCTCAACACACGGAGCGGAATACGGATATCGTGTGCTGACCACCGTAGCCAGTATCTCTGCTTCGCCGTTATCCGCAAGCGCATGCAAGACAGCGAGCGCGCCTGCGTCATCGCAGTCCGTGTCTATATCTGTGTCAAAGATGATTTTAGTTTTTGCAAATAACGATAAGGTCGAAAATAATATAAGAAGCAGTATTGATATCCGTTTCATAGAAATTCTTTTTAATTTAATTGTTATTTATTTATTGTTTTTAACAGTAATATTGTTCAGAATAATATTCTTTGTATATTTAAAAAAACTTTTTTTCATCGCTTTATCTACTTTTATGTTGTTTAAATAAATCCGTTGAATTAGAGAGTCCTTTACGCCGATAATTTTAAACGGCATTTCGTTCACTTGCCTGCAAGTAATTCCTGACACATAGAAATTGTTAAACTTCGGTGGGAAATGATTGCCGCGATAACCGTGATAATCCGTTCTAAAGATAAACATTGCCGAATCAGATAATTTAACATTGATATTTTTTATAAAAATATTTTTCACATATCCGCCACGGTCAAGATTGCATTTAAAGCATAGTGCATGTTTAGCTCTAATAACGATGTTGCTTTGAATGAAAACATTTGAAACCCCGCCGGACATTTCCGAGCCGATGCATAGAGCGTTAGCGCCTGATGACAAGCGATTGTTTCTAATGATTATATTTTTTGTTCCGGGTCTGCCCCAGGCATCCTGGTCACGCCCGGCTTTAACTGCGATATTATCATCACCGGTTTTAATATTGCATCCTTCAATCAGTACATATTCGCAACTGTCCACATCTATTCCGTCATCGTTATAAGCGCTTTTATTTATTGTAAGATTTTGCAGTGTAACATTTTTGCAGAAAACCGGGTGCGTAGTCCAAAATGGACTGTTTTTTATAGTAACATCTTTAATAAGAATATTTTTACATTCATAAAACTGAATAAGCGGGGGACGTAAAAAATGCAGTTTTCCATCACTATAGCCATCATCCTTTCCATCACCATTCAAGTCAAGAAAACCATTTCCAAAAACTCTTTTTTCTTCGGGGACTAAGTCATTTCCCATTTGTCTTAATTTGGCTACGTCCGCGCTCTGAAGCGCGTGCCAATTACGCGACCAATCAACGGCATTGCCATCAATGACACCTTCACCTGTAATAGCTATATTTGTTAATTGATATCCATAAATCAGCGGCGAATAATTATAGATAACGATGCCTTCCCATCGCTGCTTAACTGAAGGAAGATATTTTTCGGCATTAGTAGTGAAAAACACTCTGGCATTTTTCTTTATTTCGATATGAATGTTGTTTTTAAAAACTATAGGTCCGTTAACCAGATAATCTCCTTGCGGCACAATTATTTTCCCACCGCCTTTTTTCACAAGCATATTGATTGCATCGTGAAACACTTTCCGGTTATCAGTATGTCCATCACCCTTACCTCCCAAATCCGTTAGTGTAAGAATATTGGTGGGAAAAGTCGGCGGCTTAATTTGATTGAGAATTTGCGGCACTTGCCCCCATCCTTTGGCTTCGTATTCTTTTGCATATTTTACAGTAAAGGAAGGAGACTGTGCGAAAATTATATACGCACAACAAATTCCGATTAGTAATATGACACAAAAAAGATATTTTTTTTTGTTGTTAGATTTCATTTTTTTGTTAAATGTGAATTTAAATTACTCGTTTTACAATATGTGAAAATAATAATGACAATTTTTTAGATGTCTATTCCCAATCGTCTGTTCGGAATGATGAAGCAGGCAAACCGGCAGCGTTGCATAAATTTGGTTTAGCCGTGTTGCTAAAAGCAAATCTTACTGCAACCGGATTTTTTACTTTTCCGCTTGATACCGCAATTTCATCATTTACAATTTCTGCATCAGCAGGATAAAATTTCTTGTTATTTCCTGCAATCTCAAAATACGTCAGCGGCTTGCCGTCACGCGTTTTTAAACCTTTTGCATAATCAAAAGAAACAATGATTTTATTCCCGTCAATTTCAATGTCTTTATATAGCGGTCCGGAATAAACTATGTTTGTGAAGCCATAATCTTTAGCAAGCGCCCACAAAGCGAGCCGGTGCCCTACTTCTTTTTTTCTCAACGGGTGGATATTATGTGGTTCACCTATATCCATAATAACCGCCATGCCTGTATTAGTTGTTAATGCCAAAGTTTTGAACTGCGCTTCTCTCAAAAAAGACGAATTATTATTTTTTCCGTAATCAAACGGCGCTATCTGAACAAAATAAAACGGGAAATCGCCTTGTTCCCATTTATCCCGCCAACCTTTCACCATTGTAGCAAACAGTTCATCATAAATTTCCGAGTTATGACGATTTGATTCTCCCTGATACCAAAGAGCGCCGCGAATAGCATAAGGAAGGATAGGATGAATTCGCGAATTGTAATGAATCGCTAAAAAATTGTTGCCAAGTCTAAGCGAAAGAGGCGCTTTAGGATAATTAGTATTGTTATAACCTTTTTTACACAACCATTCTCTTGTATATATCACCTCGTTGGAAGGATTGTCTTTTTGGTAAATTTTTAGAGTAAGAATCGGCTCGCCCGGAGTGCCGCAATCATTATTTTCAAAATTACAAACAACTATTGTGTTCTCGCCAACTTTATAATCTGTTGCTGGAATACTGTATCTACGCTTATTTCTTCCTGCTGACATTTCATAAGTTTTATCAATCAGTTTTCCGTTTAGCCAGGTGATTTCGTATCCTGTAACTCTGCCAAAACCAATAACGAGACTTTTCCCTTTAAATTCATCCGGAATGTTTATTTTTTTACGATACCAAACAATCCCTTTATGTCCTTTTAAATAGTCAATTTTCAAAGCGCGTGGTGATTTTAATTTAACCCAATCGGAATCATTGATATTTGGACTCATCCAATTATTTTTAAATCCGGGGTCAATAGTTTTTAATTTATCGAACCATTCTTTTGTTTCTTTTTTCCTGAAAAATTCAAAACTTTTGGCATTTTTATATTTAGCGAGTGATGTTAAATCTTTTTTATAAACATCCCATTTTTGCAAATCCGACAAACTCATCCAGGACTCAATAATTGAGCCGCCAAAATCAACTTGAATTAATCCGATTGGAACACCTGTCTTTTTATGAATTTCTGATCCGAAAAGATAGCCGACAGCTGTTAAATTTCTAACATTATTCGTTGCGCAAATGTTCCATTCTCCTAAACAATTATCACATTCATAGGGTTTAAAATTATATCTGTCAGCTTGAAAAAATCTGATTCTTTTGTTATTCGCTTCGGAGATAAGTTTTTCAGCTCCAATTGCGTGTTTAAGTTCAAACTTCATATTTGACTGACCGGAACACAGCCAGACTTCTCCTACAAGAATATTTTTAATAATTATTTTACCGTCTCTGCTTTCGATCGACATTTTTTGCGGATTGTTGTCAACAGAAATTGGTGAAAGATAAACTTTCCAGTTTCCTTCTTTGTTTGCGGTAGTCACTTTCTCCTGCCCGTGAAATGTAACAGTAACTTTTGCTTCCGGCGCGGATTTTCCCCACACAGGAATTTTCATATCCCGCTGTAAAACCATATTATCAGAAAATATTGT
>JAOZNZ010000440.1 GCA_029933535.1 bacterium
TATGTAATCAGTTTCTGAATATCTTTAGCATCTTTTGATGTTCCTCTTTGCCCCAACGCTCCCATCACATCTCCATATCTGTAAAAATTTCTTGGTTGAATCCACTTATCATTAATATAAAGTCCATTTTTTTCAGATATTTTGAATATTGATCTGCCTTTTTTAAAGGCTTTTTTATACTTGAAACTATGGGACAATTCATAAGCTCTCCATAAAGCCATCATATTTCTTGCATCAAGACGATTATCCTTTACAATTTTATCCGCCCAGATTTTCATCCATTTTTTATAATAGTTACTCTTCTGCTGATCATTAAATCTTCCCGGGATTTTATACAGCAGTGATAAATAATAAGCGCCGCTTACATATTCGTGAAAGTTACTGCTCTTTCTGCCTCTTTTCCACATCGCAATGCGATCATCAACAATTTTTGTGGCGATATTTACAGCTTCCTGACTGAAATCACCACCAAATTTATCTTCCTGCTCATCAAACTTAGCCAAAACATATGCAGCAGCAGGAAAAGCACAAACAGGTTCCTCAAGCCAGCAGCTTTCTGTACTGAGATAACCGGGCATACCAACATGATCGTTCGAGCAAATATTGTGGGCAATGTGATGTAAATGATTCAAACTCAAGGATGGGTCAACGCCTTGAAATCGTTCCATCCAAACGGTTTTCTGAAAATTTGTTTTATCGTCATATTCAAAATCAACACGATGATATCCACCACCGTGTACCCCTGCCATAACATCTGTTTTGCCTTCTGTACCGGGATAAGCTTTTTGGAAAGAAGATTTTGATTTATCACTCCAATGCACTGTAATTTTTGAAGGTTTCTCTTTCCAACCAAACATCATTGCGTTTTGATATTCAAAACCGCTCGAATCAGCATCTTTAGTATAAATAATTATGTAGTTGTAATCAGGGCTTTCGACAGAAAATTGCTTTGATGATATTTCGCTGCCGTCAGGCAGTTGTATTGTCTCCGGGGGTAGTGTAGGATAAGGCGCTGAAAATCCCATTTCTTTGTCAGTTAAATTCGAAAATATAAGTTGAGCTTTCTGACGTTTTTCGTCAGCCGGTATACTCAAAGTTAATTCAAGTACTTTATCTTGATGGCCGGCCCGGCCAATACCTTTGATTTTAACTCTGCCAATTTCGTCAGATGAATAAAGGCGTTCTGTTATAAATGACTGCTCGTGCTTATCGGGAACATTGTTCTTTATATCCTCAAAGCTCATATCAGAATCATCATACCATTTATTGCTTACCATTACACGTGGCCAAATCAATGCCAGCTTTTCCGGTGCAGTATCAGGCAAATTGCGGGCGATAAGTTTACTTTCCGGATATTCAAAAGTCGGACGAAAACCCGGGCCGCTTATATGAGTCGGACTGAGGAATGAGACCTGCCTTTTAGTACCCGAATAGACAAGCCATAATGCATCCGCATTTTTGTAATGCGAATTATACATTGCTTTAAATATTTTTTTAATAAGTTCAAGCCTGACAACAGGTGTATAGATTGATTCTTCACTAAAAGATAATAAATCAAGTCCTGTGTTGCCAATATAGTAAAGGTCAGGAAAACGGTCCGTTGGAAGTTTGCCCCTGCCGATGAAGTTTTCGCTTAAGGCGGGAAGACTTGAATAATCGAAAAACAATGCCTGCATGTAATTCCCGACACGCCAATTAGCTTCTTCATAAGTATAAGGTGCATCATCCTGAGTTATAATTTCCATTGCGATAGATTGATTTGTGGAATAAAATAATAAAAGACTTAACAAAGTAATAATATTTAAATTCATAACTCTTTTTTTGTAGTTCTTCGAGGTAATTGCAAATGTATCCTGAAAGGATAATTTATGATAGCCCGGCACACCGTGCTGGGAAAACCCGAACCACAAAACCTGTCCTGAAAGGACAGATTAATCAAGGTGAATAGCCATGTTAATGAACCCTTACAGGGTTCGGAGAATGATTTTGATTTCTCCTCGGGCGATGCCCGAGGCTATCATAATTTATCCCGGTGGGATAAAGATATTAATTTTTCAATACTTTTGCAATTACCTCCTTTTTTATATATTACTTCATAATTGGATATGACCATGAAAATACATGTTATTGCATTAGGGTTATTCGATATTGGTTATTTGATTATCCTTTTGGAGGGTCGCCGCCGTGACCTGCGTATGCTGGGTTCCCCGGCGACCTAAATCATTATTCATCCTTTAAAGGATAAACATCCAACGTCCAAGTTTTTAAATCGAATATCTAAAATCGGTGTTCCTTGTTCTTAAATCGAATTGAATATCGAATATCGATTAACGATTTAAGATTTTAGAAGTTTTTAAATCGAATACCGGTTCCCGATTACGGATTACTCGGTTCATCTTCCGGTCCTGCATACAAGCCGTATTCATCGATGCATTTCCAACCCGGAGAATCGAGATGAACATCTATTTTCGGCATATTAGCTTCGATCATTTTAGTAGTAGTCTCCCAATCTTTTGTTCCGCTTACAGCGTCAAGAACACAAACATTCTGATAACCGAGACATGTAGCATATTTCAAAGATTCTTCAATAGTCAGACCATTTAGAAACGCTGTCAATAATCCGGCGATTGATGAATCGCCCGATCCGGTTGCTGAACCGAAATGTTCAACAGTAATAGCCGCCACCCATAGTTCTCTGTTAGCCCAGTTATCCGCGTCAGCCGGTTTAGCTGCACCAAGTCCCTCGAATTTTTCTTTTGAAGCTGTTTTGATATAGAATCCTCTATGTCCTGATTTTAGAGTTACCATTTTTGCTCCCATATCAAGAATTTCATCTGCAATTTTAGAGTATCTTTCCGGAGTGATGAAATCAATAAGTTCTGCATTATTGTGTTCTGCTTTCATTTTAAGAAATTCTTCCGGATGAAGCATATAGAAAGTTTCTTCAATGGATGGAAGATGCATATCTACATAAGGTAAAATATTTTCAAGGATTTTCCGCCATGGTGCTTTACCTGATTTTGATGAAGGATCAGGAAGTGTCACATCGCAGGATGTAGTTGCACCGGCTTCTTTAGCTGTTTTAAATATTTTTGCAAGTTCTTTACCTTCATCAGCAAACAATTTTTCCATTAAAGGCGGATAACCCAAATGAAAATGTCTGGACTGTTTAATCAAATCAATATTAAGATTGTCTGCTGTAAATAAATTGTTGGTTCCCGGATTGTGAATAAATATCCTGTCAATTCCCGGTGGCGCTATTACAACAGTATAAGAACTCGCTTCGCCTTTGAGTACTGAAATGCCATCTGCATTACCATTTTTGTTTAGTATATCAACTGTTAATCCGCCAAATTCATCATCTCCAACGCATGCACAAAAACATACATTCATCCCAAGCTCTTTCATATTTAGACCTGTATTGGATACAGGACCGCCTGTGCTGATTTTAGCGTTGTTAACATTTACAAGTTTCCCCGGTCTCATAATTTCGCCAATTGTTTTTGCACCTGTATCAGGGAAAAGCGGAATGATATCGAGGCATAAATGTCCTGCATTCATAATGTCATATTCTTTCGTCATAATTTTTGTCCTTTTTGTTATAAGTAGTTATTTGTTATTCGTTAATCGTTAATCGTTA
>JAOZNZ010000441.1 GCA_029933535.1 bacterium
CCTGACACCTGACACCTGACACCTGACACCTGACACCTGACACCTGACACCTGATTAACGAAGCCGGATACACGCTTGTTTGCCTACTAATGCGTCAACATCATCCGGATATTTTTTAAGAACTCTTTCGTAACATTTTAACGCTTCGTCATAATTTCCTTTATTCAAATAATAATTCCCGAGAGTTACAAATGATTCCTGTGTGCGTGCCTTGTATAATAAATTCGTGCCTTTGGTTATTAATCCTTTTTGAAGATAACACGCGCCGAGATTTGCTTTCAGCAAACGGTTTTGCGGTTTTAATTTTAAACCGTGCTCAAACATTCTTATACTGCCGTCAATATCGTTTATGTAAGAGTAAAGCAAACCGAGATTATTTGCTACAGCCCATACATTTGATTTTTGTTGAAAACTTTTCTCAAGATAATATTTCGCGTCAATATATTTTCCCTGATTTAATAATGCATATCCGTAATTTACGTTCGCTCGCCAGTTGTTTGGAGAAGTTGTCGCGCATTCGTGCCAGAGTGAGTATTCCGATTTCCAGATTTTATTTCTTAAATGCGACATAAAGATAAAACATAAAATCAAACTTGCGACAAGAGTTAAACTAATTATTCCAACCGTTCTTCTCATTCGCTGCGGCTGATTTAGCAGTTCATATCCAATTGGAATAAAGATTGCAAAAAGTAAACCGGCAAGCGCGGTATAAATCCTATGCTCGAAAATTCCGTTAGGAAGAATTGAAGACGGCATTAGAAAAATATAAAACCAGAAAATACCGAATAAAATAAATGGTTGTCTGCGCCACATAAATAACGCGAAACCAATTATTGATAAATGAATTCCACTCGCTAAAATAACTTGAAAATTTTTAAAAGATGTCGATGGACTCATCCAAAATTCAACGCATTGTCCATAAGGGAAAATACACAAACGAAGAAACCGAACCAAAACACGAATTTGAGTTGAGTAATAAACAATAGGGGATTCGCCTGCATCCCGCCATAATATTTCAAAAGGTTTTGCGGAAAAGTGGAGTGAAGGCGAAAAAGTAATGGCTTTAAACATTATTAAAGCAAAAATAGCTATTAAAATCGCCGCAGCACTCGTGAATAAAATAATTAGTAATCGACTTTTCCAACTTTTCAACCTGACTATTACTATATATGCTCCCATAAGTACCGGAGCAACAACTATCGTTTCCTTCGTAAAAGCTCCGAGAGCGATACACAAAAACCCGCCAACGCAAAGAATGATTTTTGACGATATTTTTTTTGTGGAAATGAAAAGAAGAAAAAAGTAAAATGAAAGAAAGATAAACAGTGCTCCAAGCAGTTCAATTCTTTGAACAATGTATGTAACAGCAGACGTTTGAATTGGATGAACTGCAAAAATTACAGCAATAACTAAAGCAGTAATGTATCCGTAAACCTTTTTTTTAGGGTGAGTGTTTAGAATTTCTGTCTGAATAAAAAGACGGCAGGCAATCAGGTATATTAGAATCGCGTTAAAAACATGTATAATAAAATTAACAATATGCCATCCGAAAACATTATAACCGCAAAGCTTGAAATTTAAAAAAAATGTTACAAAACCGAGCGCGCGTTGTTTGCGAAATAAAACTAATCCCCAAAGGTCAGTTGAGTTATAATCATAATCAACAATTGCGTGAAAATCATCAAGATGCCACGCGCAATAAAAGCTGTTGTAATACGCGATTAAAGCCGCCAATATAATTATTACAGGAAATAAGATTGCTGTTTTCTTGTTTGGCATAATGGATGAACGCAGTGCGCGTTACTTTGTTGTTTGGATTAATTCCCCCTTTCAAAGGGGGTTAGGGGGATTTTATAGTAACCACCCCGGCCTATCGGCCACCCCTCCTCAACAAGGAGGGGAGTTTTCTGGATTAATTCCCCCTTTTCTAAAGGGGGTGAGGGGGATTTTAATATAACCACCCCGGTCTATTGACCACGCTGAAAACATGGTAGAATTATTATCTTGCTTTTAAAGCAAGACCAAAATTGAAATTTCATTTAATTTCAATTTCATTTCAATTTGCCTATTATATAAAGAACTGCGGTTTCGTTAGAAGAAACAGGAACGTAAGAAACATTAGCTTCATCGAGTTGTTTTTTAATTGTATTGGCAATAAAGAAATTAGTTGAACCGTCATGTAAATTTAATTTATCCTGTAACTTTATTTTACGCTTTTTTATATATGGGTTTGTAAAATTATAATACTGTAAAATTTCTCTCCACGTGTAGTAATCATCTGCAAGAAAATTAACGCCTTCAGGGCAGATGAGCAGCAGAGTCTCAATATCAAGTTCGTTTTGCCTTATAAGTAAATCACGGTTATATTTTGCAGTGCTTAACAAAATTAAAGCTGCGTAAATTATTGATAAAATAATCCCGGCACTTTTTTTATAATTCCAAATCCATTGAAGTCCAACACCTGCCAGATATGCTGCAAGCATAAAAAACAACCAATACTCACCAGTCAAATTTATTGAATAAATATGTGCTTTGAAAAGAAATGCCGCGATTAACGCAATCGTAAAAAATACTGCAATACGAATTCTTTTCAGAAAAAGAAAAATTATGCCGATTACTCCGAGAAAAACTCCGGCATAAGTTAATTGACGGCAAGCTTCGGAAATAAGTTGTGGAAATCTGTAAATGAAAATAATTTTCGGGTTCGCCTTGAAGTAATTCCCCCAGAATTGAACATTCAGCGCCATTAAAAATACCCGCTTAACTGAAGTGTTTTGACGAACATATTCCAAAATCAACGCGCCTTGATGTGAACGGATATAAATAAATGAATAAATTCCGAGACCTATTGCTAATCCAATAATACAGGCAAGCCATGTCGAACTTTTCTTCCATGCGGCCGGCTTTACGGAAATTATGTAAATAATAGTGAGAGGGGTTAGCCATAAACATAACGGAGTGTGCCACGCGGCGATGAAAGTAATAATTATAGAACCCCATAAATCAAACTTTTGTTTGTTGACAGACCAGCGAATAAGAAAAAACAAAAGAAGTGAAACAAGAAAATAACTCATTGCCCCGGGACTCGCTTCGGTTGAGCGCATCCAAAAAAGTCGGCTGAGAGCTAATCCGGCAGTAGCGATTAAGCTTACCGTTCTTGTTGCTTTGAGATAAGTTAAAGTGTGGCGGAAAAGAGTTAAAGTTCCTGCAGCAAAGAAAGCGGACAAGAGATTAATTTTAGTTGCCTGAGAGATTTGCAGAGGAATATGTGACCAAAACCAATTGATAATAACATAAAGCGGATAACCCGGTGAATGAGGAACTCCGAGAATAGAACCGATATACTGAAATTTAGCTGTATCGCCCGGTGATTCAATACCTGTCACACCATGCTGAAGAGTAATTGAGTAAAATAATAAGGAAACAATAAAAACGACAAGATCTATTAAACGTTCGTTAACAGATGAATTTGTTTGATTTTCAATAGACTTATTCATAAAAGAAGGTGTCCGGTGGTGTCCGCCCCGTATTCTCGGGGCGCCCGATGAATATCGGGCGAACCCAATTTGTCAACTCTCCTAAACTGGCGGAGAGTGAGGGATTCGAACCCCCGGACCGCGCTAACGGTCAGTGGTTTTC
>JAOZNZ010000442.1 GCA_029933535.1 bacterium
TTGCGCGAGGGTCGAAAGTTTTATACAATCTGTGTCCAAAGCCCATTAATCTGAAGGGGTCATTTTTATCTTTGGCTTTTTCTAAGAAAAGATCAATACCGCCACTTTTCTTACGTTGGATTTTTCTCAACATTTCAAGTACAGCCTGGTTTGCACCGCCATGCAGCGGACCTGAAAGCGCGTTAATTCCTGCAGAAATAGTTGCGTATAAATTTACTTGCGCGCTACCGATAACACGAACAGTTGTTGTTGAACAATTCTGTTCATGATCAGCGTGAAGAATAAGAAGTTTGTTCATCATAGCTACAATCTCAGGATCCATTTCATAAGGCTTTACCGGAGAATCAAACAACATATTCAGAAAATTAGCGCAATAGGATAAATCATGTCGGGGATAAACTACAGGTTGCCCCTTTGATTTCTTATACGCAAATGCGGCTATAGTTCTGAAAGTTGAAATCAAACGCGTAGTTGTTTTGTCTATATCTTCTTTTAAGGAAAGAGAGTCAACATTAGGATAAAAGGTCGATAACGCATTAACCATCGTCGCCATTGTGGACATAGGATGTGCTCCACGGGGAAATCCGTCAAAGAAGTGCCGCATATCTTCATGAAGGAGAGAATTTTCTGTCAGCAACCGTGAATAATTTTTTCTCTGCTTATGTGTAGGCACAGCACCGTGAACAAGAAGATAAGCGGTTTCTACAAACGAAAGTTTTTCTGTAACCTGTTCTATTGGAATTCCACGATAGCGAAGAATGCCTTTCTCACCGTCAATATATGTTACCTTGCTATAGCAGGAACCGGTATTCATAAAACTGGGGTCAATAGTTATGTATCCTGTATTTTTGCGCAAACCGGAGATATCAATGGCTTTTTCACCTTCCGTACCGGTTATAATTGGAAACTTGTGAGTTTTACCGCTAATAGTCAATTCAGCATATTCATTTTGCATATGTTTGTCCTGTGGTTTTTACAGTGATTTGTTATATTTTCATTGTTACACATTATATATTATAGCAAAAACACTCTGATATTCAAAATTATACGCAAATTTAGTATAATAATATACATTTTTAATTATTTTGTTAATTTTAACTCCGGTATTTAAAATGAAATGTAACAACCTTGATACTCAAAGAATTTATGTCGCCGCTACAAGACAAAACGATGGCAAAACTACTGCAAGCATCGGCCTTATGGGTATACTCGCTTCTAAATTTAATCGGTTGGGTTTTATTAAACCTGTAGGCCAACGGTACGTTGAAATCGATGGCCATAGAATAGATGCAGATGCAGTCCTTATGCGCGAGGCGTATAACTGCGAAAATGAATTTAGCGATATGAGTCCGCTCGCTGTTGACAGACAATTTACGCGCAGATATATTGACAATCCTACACCGGAAATTCTTGAAAAAAATATTTGTAACGCTTTTGATAACGTTGCTGAAAATAAAGATATCGTCTTAATTGAAGGTACCGGCCACGCAGGCGTTGGCGCGGTGTTCGATCTCGATAACGGAAAGGTTGCATCTATGTGTAACGCTCCGGCGATTATTGTGGCTTGCGGTGGAATCGGAAAACCATTCGATGAAATTGCTTTGAATAAAGCCGTCTTTGATAAACATAAAGTCAGAGTGGCAGGAATCATTATTAATAAGGTAAGATTAGATAAACTTGATCAGGTTAATACTTACATGACCCGCGCTTTGAAAAGAATCGGATTGCCGCTGCTTGCAGTTATTCCCCAAAGGCCACAGTTGTTATGGCCGACAATTCGGCACGTTTTTGATACTATAGATTGCAAACTTCTTAATGGTGAAAAACATATCAATAGTAAAATCCATGAAATAATTATCGGCGCGATGACGCCGCATCATGCTCTTCATTATTTTAAAAAAGGCTCCCTCGTTATTACTCCCGGAGACCGGGACGACCTTGTTTTGACAGCTGTTTCTCTCGCGTCTACAACGAGTGATAATATTGCCGGACTGGTTCTTACCGGTGGTGTGCGTCCGAGAAAGAGTGTGTTACGGGTTATTCAAAAGACTAACATACCTGTTCTTTTATCAAAATTGGATACATACACTGTTGCGTCAAAAATTCATGATATGATGGTAAAAATAAAACCTGAAGAAACCGATAAAATTAAAATGGTGCAGCAGGTTTACAGTAAACATTTTGATGTGGATAAATTACTCGAAGTCTTATGAATATAAACCACGAATAAACAATAAAACAAATTTCTTTAACCACTAATGAACACAAATAGACACCAATAAATATATTAAAACAAAAATATTTATAATTTAATCATTCTGCTGTAAATCATTCTGCAAAATAATTAACAGCAAAATTATTAAATACAAAAATTAAACATAAATCTTAAAGATTAAAAATGGTTTTTTGAAAAAGCAAATATAAAAATTGAATTAGTGACAATTAGTGATAATCCGTGTCAAAAAAATATGAAAATACTAGATACAAAAATATCCTCCGTTAAAAATCTCTCCGGTGAAAATTTCCAAATCTCTTTCCAGGCAAACGAAATAGCGGCTGATGCGATTCCGGGACAGTTTATCGAAATTCCCACCGGCGGAGCAACTCTTTTGAACAAACCGATAAGCATATCCGATGTTTCTGACAATCAACACTTATCTCGAAACTCGCAAAGCGATGTTCTTGTGAAGGAAATGTCGATTGTTATAAAAAATGTTGGTGTTGGAACTAAAGCAATCTCTGAATTCATACCGGATGATAATATTAAAATAATCGGTCCGTGTGGAAATGGTTTCCCTAAACCTGAAATGGAAGCAATTCTTGTCGGTGGGGGAGTAGGAATTCCACCTCTGTATTTTATGGCAAAATATTATTCCGATACACATTTTACCGTAATTATCGGCGCGGGAACAAAAAATGATATCGTTCTTGAAGATGAGTTGAATGCGCTTGAAAATGTAGATGTTATTTTGACTACTGATGACGGCAGTAAAGGAAGCAAAGGTACGGTAATACCTGAACTAAAAAAAATTCTTGATACAAAAAAATCTACAATTTATACTTGTGGACCAAAACCTATGCTCGCTGCAATTGCAAAAATAGGCGCGGAAACAGATACTCCGGTTTATGCTTCGCTTGAAGCTTATATGGGCTGCGGTATAGGCGTGTGCATGGGCTGCGTTGTTCCTACTGTTCGTGGAATGGAACGGGTTTGCAAAGAAGGTCCGGTCTTTCTTGCGGAAAATATTTTATGGGAGGAAATGTGAAAAAAGCTCACGAAATAATTTCGCTTATTGGCGTAACTCTCGCTACACTTTTTATCTTTGCCGTGCCGCTGAAATTCGGTCTCGCGGAATCAGGCGTTCCTATTCCACCGCCAAAAATTCTCGGTGAGTGGCTGTTCTTCTCTTATCCTAATTCTTTCGCTTACGTTGCAGTAGGAGTGATTAGCGTCTTCGCTATTCTTACGGCAATTTTGTCAGGTGGAAATGTGTTCAAAAAAGAAAGCGTTCTTTTCGCAATACTTGGTTGGGCAATTTTAATGCTTGGAATTTTGATTGCCGATAAACATCTTCCTCCGGAATGGAAAAACAATAACATAAAATTTCAATTTCTCACTTATGGCGTGTGGT
>JAOZNZ010000443.1 GCA_029933535.1 bacterium
GATTTTTGAGAGTTTTCATTTTGGGGCTCCTTTAAATTAATGGGTTTAAGGTCTAGTCGAGAGTCGTTAGTCCCTGATGGAATAGTTTCACTTTCCATGGGGCGAAGCGAGAGTAGTTATTGGTTCCGGGTTATTACCACTCACCACTCACCACTCACCACTCACCACTCACTACTCGCCGAGCGAGTTCATTTATTCTTCGAAGGCTTACTGTTTAAAATATGATATTTATCATAATAAAAACGGTTTGTCAAGCGTTCGAAACAATTATATACCAAAAAAACATGAGAATCAATAGCAAAAGTTACTAGATTTCAGTTATTTCTTACTATATTTACTAGTAATTACTATTAGGTTTATCTACTAACATTTAGCAAACAAGTAGTTGTTTTTTTCATACATGACGTTGTTTACGGTGTTTATAATACGGTTATAGAATGTTGATTCGATGTTTTATCTACAATTGTCTTCAGATTGCCTATAAATTAATATTTAGTAGATCTCATAGTTTTTAAAAATATATTTAAAAATAGTGTTCTATATATTGCGTATTTGCTATTAGTTTGCTATAATATGTTGTTTTATTTAAATGACAAGAAAAGTTGAAATGGCCGAAAAAACTAAAAATCATAGTTTTTTATAGTTTTCTTACATAAATCGAATTTGACTGAATGGTCAATTAATACACCCCGTTACTCCCCAGCCGGTATCCCGGCATACGCGGGACACGTACGCGGGACAGGCGTGCCATTTTACCTCGCGGAATCGCATGGCTTCCCCCGGCATTAGCGGGGGCCGAGATCTATAGAGGTGAATTTGAATTATATATAACATTTGCAGAAAGAGATGAATCTAGCAGCAAAAGAGCTTAGAGAGAGATTAGTAACAGCACCTAATGGGACTGAACGGGTTGATATTCTCAATGATTTAGCATTTGAAATAAAGAATGAAAACATTCATGAAACGCTGCAATTAGTTGATGAATCCGGCAGTTTAGGCACGCGGATAGGATATCATAAAGGTGTTGCATACAGTTTATACATTCAGGCATTCGCTTTGAATCTAAATTCTGAAAACAAAAAAGCTCTTGAGGCAGCAGAGAATTCATTAATTATATATGATGAAAAAAATGACATCGAGAGACAATCGGAAGTTTTGGAGTTAATGGGAAAAATACAAAAAAATGCCGGCGATCCGCGTGCTGCATTAGATTTTTGTGAACAAAGCCTGGCTATTGTTCGTGAGTTAAAAATAGAAAATCGGGAAGCCGGGCTGTTAAAAAATCTGGCTAATATTTATATCGATCTCGATAACAGCAGCCGTGCTCTTGAATTATTCCGTGAGAGTTTATCTATTGTTCAGCGGTTAGATGATGAACATACTCAGTCGGTTATCCTGAACAATATGGGCATGGTATACAGATATACCGGCGATCACGATACAGCTCTTGAATATTTTGAGAAAAGTTTGAGTATCAAGAAAGAATTGAATGATGAGACGGGACAGGCAAATACTCTTACAAATATAGGTTTAGTATATAAAGACATTGGAAAGTATCCGCAGGCTTTAGAATTTTATCAGAAAAGCCTGCCTATAATTCAAAAATTAAAGGACGGCTATCGCGAAGCAAGTGTTTTAAATAATATCGGTGTCGTATACCGGCAAATTGGGCATTTCCCTCGTTCACTGGAATTCTTTCTTAATAGTTTAACAATATCCCGCTCATTAAATATCCGTAGAAATGAAGCGGAAGTATTAAATAATATCGGAATGCTTTATCTCGAATCGGATGACAGTACAACAGCGCTGGATTATCTGGAAAAAAGTTTGGAAATATGGCATGAACTTGGCGACAAAAAAAGCGCGGCTGTTACTCTCGACAGCATAGGCGGTTCATATTTCAAATCAAAAGATTATGAGATCGCCCTTGAAAAACTTAAAAATAGTCTTGAAATCAGTCGGGCTTCAGGTGATGAATACATTGTATCAAATACTTTGAGTGATATCGCTAATGTATATCAAGCTCAGGGAAAAACATCCATTGCACTCGAATATTTTAACGATAGCTTCGAACTGGCAGAAAAAATCGGCTATAAACACAGACAATCCGAAGCGCTGCTTGGTACAGGAGAAATATATATCGGGCAACGTGAACCTGAAGCGGCACAGGAATTTCTCCGGCGATCATTGCGGCTGGCTGAAGAATTAGGCGCACGGGATCTTCTTCACAGAATTCATCTCTCCCTTTCTTATGCCGCTGAACAGTTGGGATTATTGCAGCCGACGTTAAATCATCTTCGTGCGCATCAGCGATTTAAAGAAGAGATATTCAACGAAGAATCCGATATGACGTTTAAAAAACTTCAAGCTGTACATGAGGTGGAAACAGCAAAACAGGAATCAGAGTTGTACCGAATAAAAACGGTTGAGCTTGTTAAACTGAATGAACAGTTAAACGAAGTAATATCGGAAAAGAATGAGATCTTAGGTATCGCTGCTCATGATTTAAAAAATCCGCTTGGTGCGATGCTTCTGACAGCCCAACATATCGAAAGTTCATGTGATAGTATGCCGATAGATTTAATAGCTAAGTTTATGAACAATATAACAAAGACTTCTGAAGATATGCTCGATATTGTGAATAAGATGCTTCAAAGCGAGCAATACGAATCGGAGAAGTTAATATTATGTCCTGAGATACTTGATTTAAAAGTTGTTATCAATGAAATAATTGAATCATACAGGATAAAATCAAGTAAGAAGAATATAGAATTAAAATGCGATTGTAATGAAGAAAGAATTATGTATTTCTCCGATGCAGTAGTATCAAAACAAATATTTGATAATCTTATTTCTAACGCGATAAAATTTTCACCGCAAAAATCTGCTGTAACTATTACTTTAAGCCAAAGTGATAAAACTGTTATGGTTTCTGTTAAAGATCAAGGGCCCGGATTGTCAGAAAATGATAAAAATTCTCTCTTTAAACGTTTTTCTAAACTTAGCGCTAAACCTACAGGGGGAGAACATACTACCGGCCTGGGCTTATCAATAGTAAAAAAACTCGTTGAAAAATTGAAAGGTCGGGTGTGGTGTGAAAGTGAAACCGGTAAAGGAGCGGATTTCAAGGTAGAGTTACCTCTATTTACAAACGAATAGAAACGAAGGAGGGTTTATGTATATACAAGTTTTTATAGTTGATGACCACGAAATACTGCGCGAAGGTCTTAAATCAATTATTAATAAGGAACCGGACATGGAAGTGATCGGAGAAGCTGAAAACGGCAGCGCGGCACTTGCTAAAATGGATGAATACGATTTCGATATCATTATAATCGATGTTGAAATGCCGGGTATTAGCGGCGCGGATACAGCAAAAAAAATCGTGACGGAATACGGAAAAAAAGTGCTTGCGCTATCAGCTCATTCGGATATACCAAATGTTCAAAAAATGTTGAAAGCTGGTGTTAAAGGTTATTTATTGAAAGAATGCCTTCTCTATGAAATACCTCTTGCAATTCGAAGAATTGTAAATGGCGGTACATATATTTCTGCTCAGCTAACTCAAGATGTAGTAAGTGATTATGTCAAAAGACTTTCTCAAGTC